>NZ_LFQH01000014.1:0-112444 GCF_001238605.1 Arthrobacter sp. ZBG10
GGCGATCAGGGAATGTCCGGTGAGTGTCACGGTATTTACTCCTAGGAGGTAGGCGGTCAGGAGAGGGTGGCGATGAGGGCTTTGAGGTCCGCGAGGTCCTGCGGCGCCAGGTTCTGCAGCGGGGTGCGGACCGGGCCTGCCGAACGGCCCACCGCGTCCAGGCCGCCCTTGACGATGGACACGGAGTAGCCCTTCACGCGGTCCCTGATATCCAGGTACGGGATAACAAAGTCGTTGAGCTTCCGGTTCACGGCGGCACGGTCGTTGTTGCGGACGTCCCGGTAGAAATCCAGGGCAAACTGCGGGACAAAGTTGTACATGGCGCTCGAGTAGGTACTCATGCCCAGCTGCAGCAGGGGAAGTGCGAACGTCTCCGCCGTGGGGAGTCCGCCCAGGTAGAAGAGCCGGTCGCCAAGCTTGGCGTAAACCCGGGCGTCGTGCTCCAGGTCGCCCACGCCGTCCTTGAAGCCGATCAGGTTCTCGTGCCGGTCCGCCAGGAGGGCCACCGTGGTGTCCTTGTAGATCGCGTTGGCGCGGTTGTAGATGATGACGCCCAGTGAGGTGGACCTGCAGATGGCGCTGACGTGCTCGGCCAGTCCCGCCTGGTCCGCCTCGGTGAGGTAGGGGGGCAGCACCAGGAGGCCGTCGGCCCCTGCGGCCTCGGCGGCTTGCGCGTTCTCGATGGCCTGGGCCGTGGAGCCGCCGGCCGAGGCGAGGACGGGAACCAGGGAACCCACTTCGTCGACGGCGGTACGCACCACGCGTGCCGATTCCGCCGGGGTCAGGGAGAATCCTTCGCCCGTGCCGCCTGCAGCGAACAGGCCGGCAACGGGAAAGCTGGCCTGCCAGGCAAGGTGCTTACGGTAGTTTTCCTCGTCGAACGCCAGCTCGGCGTCGAAGGACGTGACGGGGAAGGAGAGCAGTCCCTCCTTGAGTGTTGCGGCGAGTTCCTGGGGGGTGTACTTGGCCATGATGCGTTCCTTTGATTGCGGCGCCGGCTGGCCGGCGGAGGGCTGTTTTCTCCCTTCAGCCTAGGAATGCTTTTGATGCCTGTCCAAGAGTTTTAATGGATGGATTGATACCTTGCAGGTATCAACGACGTCAGGCGGCTTAGCTGACCAGGCCTGGGCGGTGCGGCCCGCGCTGGGCTACGGGCCGGCGTCGAACTCCAGGTCCTGCAGCAGCCGTGACAATGCCGGATTGCTGACCTTCCGGTTCCACAAGGCGTACAGCTCCACCTGGTTGCCGGGTGCGGGCGCCAAGGGAAGGAACTCGACGCCGCTGATGCCCAGCACCGTGGCGGAGGAGGGGACAAGCGCCACCCCGCGCTTGGCCGCCACCAGCGAAACCATCGTCACAATCTGGCTGACGGTGTGCACCACATTGCCGTGGCGGATGGGCAGGAGCCGGACCACCAGGTCGTAGAAGTAGCGGGCTTGCGTGGGGGAGTGCATGATCAGCGCCTCGTGACTGAAGTCTTCCGGCCCGATGGGCCGGTCCAGCGCCGTCAGGGGGTGCCCGGCCGGGACCGCCAGCATCACGGCTTCGTGGGAGAGCAACCGCGAATCGAAGGTCCGGCTGTCAAAGGGCGGGCGCGCCAGGCCCAGGTCCAGTTCGCCGGTCAGCAGTCCGTCCAGCTGCTCGCCGGTCACCAGTTCCTGCAGTTCGATGTCCACGTCCGGAATGATGCCGGAGATCTGCTCCAGGAGTGGGCCCAGGACGCTGAAGCCGCCGGCCGCCGTGAACCCGATCCGCAGGACCCCGGAACGACCGGAAGCGATTCTCCGGGCTGTGGCAGGAGCCCGCTCAGCCAGCGTGATCAGGCGGCGCGCCTCGTCCAGGAACGTCAGCCCGGCGGGGGTCAGCTGCACCTTCCGGTTGTCCCGCTCCAGCAACTCGGTGCCGACGATCCGCTCCAGTTTCTGGATCTGGCGGCTCAAGGGCGGTTGCGTCATGTTCAGGCGTTCGGCGGCCCTGCCGAAGTGCAGTTCCTCGGCGACGGCGACGAACCCTGCCAGCTGGTCGAAGGTGAACATAATGCCTTCCGGGTATCAACGGTGTACGGCCAAATCCTTGGAGGCATCATATCTGGCGGCGGCGGCGGCGCGCGGGCGGGCGGTCCGCGCGTCAGTCCAGCCGGGCCAGCTCCACGAGCGCATCCAGGACCTGGAGCTGGCCCTTGACCAGCTTCAGCCGGGCCTCTTCGAGGGAAAACCAGCGGGCATCGTCGATCTCCGGGAAATCCCGGATGGTGCCCGAACCCCTGGGCCATTCCAACGGGAAGGTGTTGCTGGCGACAATTCCGGGGTTGAAGTCATGTTCGGCGACAAACACGGTGATGATCTTCCCGCTGGACTGGCGGAATTCCCCCAGGAGGCGGTACTCGGCGTCCGGTGCGTCCGTCCCCATCTCCTCCGCAAATTCCCGCAGCGCGGCCGCCAGCGGGTCTTCGTCCGGGGTGTATTCGCCTTTCGGGATGGACCAGGCATGGGCGTCCTTCCGGGCCCAGAAGGGGCCGCCCATGTGGCCAATCCAGACCTCCAGGCCGGCGGCACTGTCCCGCCGGTAGAGCAGGATCCCCGCACTTCGGACCGGCATCTGGCTCCTCCCTGTGCCGGCGCGCGGCCGGCCCTGATCCGCCGTCCGGCGTTAACCCCGAATTCATGGCGCTGATCTAGGTTAAGCCCTCAGGCACTTTGCTCGAAGGGACCCATCATGGCCAGCATCGAGAACGTATTGGGCCGGCTGACGCCGGAGGAGCACACCGAGCTCCGCAACCTGGGCCCGCAGGGGCACCTGCCGCGGCACCTGCTTGAAGCCATCGACCGGGCGGCCGGGGGACCGGGCGCAGGCCGCGGCTACTACGTGTCCACCGGCAACGTCAGCTCCACCGGCGGAACCCTGGTGGTGCTGCGGGACGACGTCTCCGGCTGGCTCTTCGCGGACGAATCCCCGGACCAGCCGCCGCAGTCCTGACGGCGTGGGCCGCCGGGCACCAGGCTGCCGCTAGCCGATAAGCAGGCTCAAGGCCTCGGTCAGGTGCTCCACTTCCCGCACGGAGAAGCCCGGCGGTACAGGACCGGGCCCGTTGTGGCTTGCCGGCACCACGGCGTGCGTGAAGCCCAGCCGGTGCGCCTCCTGGATCCGCTGGTTGATGCCGGGAACAGGGCGGACTTCACCCGCCAACCCCACCTCGCCAAAGGCAATCAGCCGGATGGGCAAGGGTTTCCGGGCCTTCGCCGACGCCACGGCCAACGCCACGGCAAGGTCCGTGGCAGGCTCGCTGAGCTTCACGCCCCCCACGGTGGCCACGTAGGAATCGTCCTTGTGGAGCAGGCAGCCGGCGCGTTGCTGGAGGACGGCAAGCAGCATTGACACCCGCGAGCTGTCCAGCCCGCTGGTGGCCCGGCGCGGCTGGGAGTTGGGGCTTTCGGCCAGCAGGGACTGCACCTCCGCCAGCAGCGGACGCCTGCCTTCCATGGTGACGGTGATGCAGGTGCCGGACACGGGTTCCTTGGTGCGGCTGACAAACAGTCCGCTGGGATCGGTGAGGCCCTCGATGCCGTTTTCGTTGAGGTCGAAGCAGCCGACGTCGTCCGTGGGGCCGTAGCGGTTCTTGACGGCGCGCAGCAGCCTCAGCCGGGAATGACGTTCACCTTCGAACTGGCACACCACATCCACCAGGTGCTCCAGCAGGCGGGGGCCGGCGATGGAGCCGTCCTTGGTGACATGGCCAACCAGGAGGGTGGTCATGTTGCGCCGTTTGGCTGCGGCGATGATGGAGGCTGCCACTTCGCGGACCTGGGACACGCCGCCGGCGCTGCCGTCCACGTCCGCACTGCTCAGTGTCTGGACCGAGTCAACAATCAGCAGCCGCGGCTCGATTTTCTCGACCTGTCCCAGCGCCTGGCCAAGGTCCGTCTCCGCCGAGAGGTACAGGGATTCGGCGACGGCGTCGATCCGCTCCGCGCGGAGCTTCACCTGCGCCGCGGACTCCTCACCCGTCACGTACAGGACGTCCTGGGCGGTGCGGGCAAATTTGGCCGCCACGTCCAGGAGCAGGGTGGATTTGCCGACGCCGGGCTCGCCCGCCAGCAGGATGACGGCGCCCGGAACCAGGCCGCCGCCCAGCACCCTGTCCAACTCGTCCACGCCGGTGGGGAGGAACGCGGCAGTGGTGGCATCGACGTCGGCGATGCGCCGTGCCGGTTCCAGAACCGTGGTGGCGGCCGTGGTCCGGGCCACCGCCGCGCCGGTTTCCTCCACGGATCCCCACGCCTGGCATTCGCCGCAGCGACCCACCCATTTGACGGTGGTCCAGCCGCATTCGGCGCATTTGTAGGCCGGCGCCTTGGACGCCCGGGAAGTCTTTGTTGCCATGCGTCCAACCCTAGCCGCGGGCACCGACATCCCCGTACCTGCAGGACGTCACCGCGAGCCCATGATTGGCCGGATGGAGACTGCACCGGCGGGTAAAAGAGCCGCTAATCTATTCCTTGAAGTTCGCGGTCCAGCAGGGGCCGGGACTAAGCCCGTCGAATGGCCCATCAGTGACATCCAGCAGCGAAACAGCAGACCAGCGGACCCCCGTGACGCCGCACAACACTTTCCTGGACTGCCCCACAGGGACCGTCAGGTATTACTTCGCGGAAGGCGTCTTCCACTGGTCGGCCGGGCTGTACCGTATCTATGGATACGAAAAAGGGGAGATTGTTCCCTCGATGGACATGGCGCTCGCCCACATCGAGCCTGCAGACCGCCCGACAGTCCTGGCGTATTGGGATCATGTTGCCTCCGTGGGGGGACCCGCATCGATTTACCTCTCCATCCGCGACGCCAAAAACCGTCAGCACAAGTTGTTGTTTTCCGCGGACTACATCCTTGAGGGAGATGCGCCGGTTGGCGTGTGGGGCGTTGTGGCGGACCTGACCCAATCGATTCACACGGACCGTCACCAGCTCGCCACGGAGGCCGTTGCCGCATCAGCCCGCAGCAGGGCGGCGATTGAGCAGGCCAAGGGCATTCTGATGGGCCGCACCGGCGTCGATGCGGACGGGGCATACGCCCTCATGAGCCAGTTGAGCAACGAATCAAACCGCAAGGTGTCCGTGATCGCCCTCGAAATCATCGAGCGTGCCATCGCTTCCGCCGCAAGCGGGACAACACCGGATCACCCGCTGCTCCAGTAGGGCCCACACGTCAACGCCGCAACCAGCCCGCCTCCGCAGGAACTAGGGTCGGACGCCAAGGCCCGCCAGGTCCGGGACCAGCCACCGGTCGCCGGCCCGCTCCAGCGGAACCCGGGCCACCACTGCCGCGGACTCCGTGGGAATCGCGCCGAGGAGGCGTGGCACCGGGGGTGTACCGCCGTCGGCCGGCCCTTCCGGATCCCAGGCGACGGCGACGCCTTCGGCGGCCAGCGCTTCCTCGTCGAGCACCACCAGGACCAGCGGAATGGCCAGGTCCGCATAGGTCCCCGTCAGCGCCCAGGCCAGCTGCGAGGCGGTGGCGGCGTGGATGAAGCCGGTGTCATCAAACATGGTGGCGCGGGTTGCCACGTCGTATTCGCCGAAGCGGGCGCAGGCCTCCCAGTCATCCTCGATGGCCACATGGACCAGGCGCTGTCCGCTCATGATGAATCCTTCCTCGTAATGAAACGCCATCGTGTCATTAAGCGCGTAGAATCGCTACTGCAGCCAAAGTGAAGGAGCGGTGCATGGAACTGGAACGCAAGCGCGGCAGGCCGAGCGCCGGCGAACGGGCAGAGCGGCAGCAGCGGATCCTCGATCTGGCCATCCGGCTCTTTGGCCACTGCGGTTTTGCGGGGACTTCCCTGGACGCGCTGGCGGATCAGGCCGGGGTTACCAAGCGCACCATCTACGCCTATTTCACGGACAAGGAGGGGCTGTTCACCGCCGCGGTGGACCGCCAGCACGCGTACCTGGCGCAGGCGCTGGAGCCGGAAACTTCCCTGGCGGAGGCGGCCGCGCGGATTGTGGAGAGCCTGCATTCGGATGACGCCGTGACGCTGCACCGGATGGTCATCGCGGAGGCACCCCGCCTCCCCGGATTGGCTGCGGCCTTCTACCGGCACGGACCGCAGCGGTCCATCAGCTTCCTGGCCGCGCTGATTGAGCGGACCCCATCGCCAGCCCCCCGGGAGGCCGCCGAAGCGCTCTATACGCTGCTGCTTGGCGAGGCGCACCGCCGGCGGCTCCTCGGCCTGGCGCCGGCACCCGACCAGGAGCAGGCGAGGGCCCACGCGCGCCGCGCCCTGGCCCTCATCTGCCCGGACGCCGCATAAACCGTATTCCAACCGGGAAAGCACTTGCCCGCAGCTTCCGCCAGCCTGTATAGTCAGGTCCCGAAGGCGATTTCGCCTACAGGATTGTTACTCGGCAACGAGGCAAGACCTGAGACGCACAGTCCGTGCATCTCGGGTCTTTTTTTGTGCCCAAAAATAGACAGAGAGGTCTGACATGGCAAGTGTGGACTACCGGTCGTTGGCCGGAGATATCCTCGAGGGGGTGGGTGGCGAAGCCAACATCGCCAGCGCCACCCACTGCGCCACCCGGCTCCGGCTCAAGCTGCGGGACGAATCCAAAGCGGATACCCCGGCAGTGGAGAAGCTGCCCGGCGTCATCACGGTGATGAAGGCCGCCGGCCAGTACCAGGTGGTCATCGGCGACAACGTCCCCACCGTCTACGCGGAGCTGGGCAAGCTGACCCGGCTCGGCGATGACAGCGCGCAGGAGCAGGAAGCCGCCCCGCAGGGCAACCTGTTCAACCGATTCATCGACATGATCTCCGCGATCTTCTCGCCCATCATCTGGCCCCTCGCCGGCGCCGGCCTGCTCAAGGCCTTCCACAGCCTGGCCACCCAGCTGGGCTGGCTGGACCCCGTTTCGCAGACCAGCATAGTCCTGGCAGCGGCAGCGGATTCCTTGTTCTACTTCCTGCCGGTCTTCCTGGCCGTCACCGCAGCCAAGCGGTTCAAGGCCAACCAGTTCACCTCCATGGCCATCGCCGGCGCCCTGGTCTACCCCAGCATCGTGGCCCTCGCCGCCGCGACGGAACCCCTGAGCTTCGCCGGCATCCCCATGGTGATGATGAACTACACCAGCTCCGTCATCCCCATCATCGTGGCCGTCTGGCTGCAGGGCTACCTGGAGCGTTTCCTGATCCGCGTGCTCCCCGCCGCCATCCGGAACTTCACCACCCCGCTGCTCACCATCGTTGTGATGGTCCCGCTGATCCTGCTCACCGTTGGCCCCGTCACCACCTTCGCCGCGCAGGGCCTCTCCTCCGGCATCAACGCCGCCTTCACCTTCGCCCCCTGGCTCGCCGGCGGCATCATGGGCGGATTCTGGCAGGTTTTTGTCCTCTTCGGCCTGCACTGGGGCCTGGTTCCGGGCATGCTCAACGAAATCAGCACCCAGGGCTACTCCCTCCTCATGGGTCCCCTGGTGGCCGCGGTCCTGGCCCAGGCTGCAGCCACCCTCGCGGTAATGTTCCGCACCCACAACAAGGCCCGCCGCGCGGTAGCCGGCCCCGCAGCGCTCTCCGGTTTCCTGGCCGGTATCACCGAACCCGGCATCTACGGCGTCAACCTGCCGCTGAAGAAGCCGTTCTACTTCGGTATCGCCGGCGGTGTGGTGGGCGGCGCCATCGCAGCAGCAGGCGGCAGCGGCGCCACCGCGTTTGTCTTCCCGTCACTGCTGGGCCTGCCCGCTTTCGGAACGGTGGGCAACTTCGGCCTGCAGCTCGCCGGCACCGGCGTCGCCGTCGCCATCGCCTTCGCCCTGACCTTCTTCTTCGGCCCCCGCGAAGCAGCGGCGCCTGAATCGGCCGACGCCGGCACTTCCGGCCCGTCGCCCGCAGAGGCTGCGCTGGAGGCGGCTTTGCCCGTCCCGGCTGCAGCGGTCACCGGCGCCGTGGATATCATCGCCCCGGTCGCCGGGCAGGCAATCGCCCTGGCCGACGTGCAGGACAAGGTCTTCGCCTCCGGCGCCATGGGCAAGGGCCTGGGCATCATCCCGGCCGACGGCCGCATCTACGCCCCGATCTCAGGCTCCATCAAGGCGGCCATGAAAACCGGCCACGCCTACGGCATCAAGTCGGACAGCGGCGTGGAAGTCCTGGTCCACATCGGCATCGACACCGTCCAGCTGGACGGCCGCGGCTTCGAAGCTGCCGTGACCCGCGGCCAGCAGGTCCGCGCCGGCGACCTGCTCGCCGTCGTCGACCTCGCCGCCGTCGCCGCGGCCGGGTACGACACCACCACCCTGGTGATGGTCACCAACACCGCCCAGCTCGCCAGCGTGGACGCCGTCACCGGCGGCACCCTGGCCCAGGGCGACACCGCCATCACCGTCCAGGTCTGACCGGCACCTGCCGGCTTCCCCATTCCCGCACTGCAAAGGAAACGTACTGTGACCACCACATTCCCCAAGGGCTTCCTCTGGGGCGGCGCCACCGCCGCCAACCAGATCGAGGGCGCGTACAACGAGGGCGGCAAGGGCCTCTCCATCCAGGACGTGATGCCCAAGGGCATCACCGAGACCCCCACCGAGGGCCCCACCCCGGACAACCTCAAGCAGGTGGCCATCGACTTCTACCACCGCTACGAGGAAGACATCGCAGCCTTCGCCGACCTGGGGTTCAAGGTCTTCCGGTTCTCCATCGCCTGGAGCCGCATCTTCCCCCTCGGCGACGAGGCCAGCCCCAACGCCGAAGGCCTCGCGTACTATTCGCGTCTCCTGGACGAGCTGGAAAAGCATGGCATCGAACCGATGGTCACCATCAGCCACTACGAGACGCCCCTGCACCTGGCCCGGAAGTACAACGGCTGGACCAACCGGCAACTGATCGGCTTCTACGAAAACTACTGCCGCGCCCTGTTCGAAAACTTCGGCACCCGGGTGAAGTACTGGCTGACGTTCAACGAGATCAACTCGGTCATCCACGAGCCGTTCCTCTCCGGCGGCATCCCCACGCCCAAAGACCAGCTCACCCAGCAGGACCTGTACCAGGCCATCCACCACGAACTGGTGGCCTCGGCCCGCGCCACCAAGCTGGCCCGCGAACTGATGCCCGCCGCGCAGGTGGGCTGCATGATCATCGCGCTGCCCACCTACCCGCTGACCCCGGACCCCTCGGACGTGGTGGCAGCCATGCACACCGCCCAGGACAGCTACGCGTTCGGCGACATCCACTGCCGCGGCGAATACCCGGGTTACCTGCTGCGCAGGTTCCGGGACCAGGGCATCGAGCTGGAGATCACCGTCCAGGACAGGGAAGACCTCAAGCACACGGTGGACTTTGTCTCCTTCAGCTACTACATGAGCATCTGCGAGACAGCGGACCCGGCCAAAAAGATCAAGGGCGCCGGCAACATCATGGGTGGCGTCCCCAACCCCACCCTCAAGGCCTCCGAGTGGGGCTGGCAGATCGATCCGCAGGGCCTCCGCGTGGTCCTGAACGACTACTGGGACCGCTGGCAGAAGCCGCTGTTCATTGTGGAGAACGGCATCGGCGCCGTGGACACCCTGGTGGAGGTCGACGGCGGGAAGACGGTGGTTGACGACTACCGGATCGACTACTTCAACGACCACCTGGTCCAGGCCGGCGAAGCCATCGAGGACGGCGTCCAGCTGCTGGGCTACACCTCCTGGGGCTGCATCGACATTGTCAGCGCCTCGACGGCGCAGATGAGCAAGCGCTACGGTTTCATCTACGTGGACCGGAACGACGACGGCACCGGCTCGCTGGCCCGGTACCCCAAGAAGTCCTACGGCTGGTACAAGGAAGTCATCGCTTCGAACGGCGCGAGCCTGAAAAAGTAGTACCCCGCTGAAACCCGCTCAACGAAGAATGGAGGACGACATGGAAGTGTTGCGCGTATTCAACAACAACGTCGTCCTCGCACGTGCGGCCGGTAAGGGCGAAGTTATCCTTACCGGCCGCGGCCTGGGCTTCCAGGCCAAGCCCGGCCAGCAGGTGGACGAGGCCAAAGTGGTTCAGGTGTTCGTCCCGGAGGATGGGCGCAACGCGGACAACTTCGGCGCCCTGGTGGCGGCCATCCCGCCCGAACACCTGGCCCTGGCGGACCAGGCCCTGGAAATAGCCCGCGCCGGAATGTCCGGGCCGCTGAACTCCACCACCGTGGTGGCGCTCGCGGACCACCTGAGCTTCGCCATCAAACGGCTCCGCCAGGGCCTGGCCATGGACTACCCGCTGCGGGCCGAAGTGGCCCACCTGTACCCGGACGAACTCCGGATGGCGCAGCAGATTGTTGACTACGTCAACCGGCAGCTGGCGGAGAACCTGCCGCCGGAAGAGGCCATTGCCATTGCCTTGCATCTGGTGAACGCCGGTTTTGCCAGCGGCGACCTCTCCCACACGTACCAGATGACAGGGGTGTTCGCGCAGCTGTTCGAGGTGCTGGAACAGGCTTACGGGCGGGCTTTCGACCGGGAAACGGTGAACGCGGCCCGCTTTATCACGCACCTTCGGTATTTCTTTGTCCGCGCCCACACCGGCAGGCAGCTCGCCGAAGGCGCCACCGGACTGGGCCTGGCCATCCGGCAGGCGTACCCGGATGCCTACGGCACGGCCCTGAAGCTCCAGGCGGTCCTGGAACTGCGGCTGGGGGAGCCGCTCACCGAGGACGAAGTCACTTACCTCACCCTGCATGTGGCCCGGATGGCGGACGATCTCCGCCTGTCCCAGCAGACGGCCGGCTAGAGCGCCGGCAGCACGTCCCGGGCTTCCTGCGCGTCCATTCCCGTGGCCTCCAGCAGGTCCACCATCAGCGGCCGGAACAGCATCACCACCGTTTCGCCCTCCAGCCGCTGCACCTGGAGCAGCTTAGGATGCAGGCGCAACGCGATTTCGCTCAGGTCGCGGCGGGCAGTGCGCAGGTGTGCGCGGCGGGCACCGTCCTGCTGTTCAGCCAGGCCAAGGGAGAGTTCCTCGATGGCGGCAGCGGTTTCCTGCAGCACCTCGGCGATGTTTTCCGTGGCCTCGTCGGAGAGGGCCGCGTGGTTGATGGCGCTGGTGAGCCTGCGCGCGAACACCCGGCTGTTGCGCAGCGCCAGGTCGATGAAGTCCAGCGATTCCTTCAGCCGGTCCAGCTCGTCGCGGTGCCTGCGGTAGGCGGGGGCCAGGGTGGCCACCTCGCCGGAGGTCCGCAGCGACTGGCGCATTCCGTCCACCAGCGGCTGGCAGTTGCGGCCCCGGATGAGCGCGTGCCAGGCCTGCGTGGAATCACTGTTGGCCAGCGCGTCACCGCATTCGCGCAGCACCTCGGCCAGTTCGTGCAGCAGTTTCCGGACGTCCTTGCGCGGTTCCCGCCGGGGATCCTTGGGAATCAGCACCGTGATCAGCAGGGCGAAGAGGCCGCCCACTACGGCGTCGATGCTCCGGGTGAACGGTCCGCCGTCGGGCGCCGGCAGGAGCACCACCAGCAGTGACTGCAGCCCCAGTTGCGTGGTGAAGATGGTGCCGCTGTCCAGGAACCGGGCCAGGAGGATGGAGAAAAGAAGCACGACGGCGGCCTGCCAGATTCCGCCGCCCAGCCAGTGCAGGAGCAGGTCACCCACGGCGATGCCGATGGTGCAGCCCAGCCCCACCTCCACCACCCGGCGCAGCCGGGGTTCGCGGGAGAAGCCCAGGGCGAGCAGCGAGGACGTGGCAGCGAACAGCGGCCCGGAATGCCCCAGCACGTATTCGGCAAACGCGTAGGCGCCCACCGCGCAGACCGTCATCTGGATGGCCGGGACCAGGGAGTTCCTGCTGCGGATCATCCCGGTCCTGATGCGGCCGTGCAGGAACCGCCTGCCTGCTGAAAGTCCTGCTGCGGAAGCCATGCGTTCCAGTCTATGGCGGGGGCGTGTACTACGGCCCGAAGTGTGATCTGCGCAATGGTGACCCGGCAGTTGTAAGCCAATATCCCGCGGTCGTTAATTCTCCGTTCACT
The DNA here is from genome assembly GCF_001238605.1 of Arthrobacter sp. ZBG10. Classification (NCBI taxonomy): domain Bacteria; kingdom Bacillati; phylum Actinomycetota; class Actinomycetes; order Micrococcales; family Micrococcaceae; genus Arthrobacter; species Arthrobacter sp. ZBG10. Next base: position 11,981 of record NZ_LFQH01000014.1, read on the forward strand.
TTGGGGCGCCCGTCCCGTTACCTGCACCCCATAGCTTTTCTTGAAGGTACTGAACGTACGCATCGCGCAGCAGGGCTCTCCGTTCCCTGTCCGCACCTGAATCACCCTGGAAGGGGTACATCCTGTGAAGGCACTTCGCTTCGGCCGCCACGCGGCTCTCGCTGTTATTGCAGCCGGCGCTCTCGCGCTCACCGCCTGCGGTTCTGACAACGCCACCGGAACCACGCCCGCCGGCGATTCCACCTCAGCCGGCCCCAAGGTCACCGGCACCCTGACCGGCATCGGCGCCTCCTCCACCGGCGCAGCCATGGACGCCTGGAAGGCCGGCTTCACCGCCGCCAACTCCGGCGCCACCGTGCAGTACTCCCCGGATGGCTCCGGCGCAGGCCGCAAGGCCATCATCGACGGCTCCGCCCAGTTCGCCGGTTCCGACGCCTACCTCAAGGACGAAGAGCTCGAAGCCTCCAAGGCCCAGTGCGGTCCCGACGGCGCCATCAACATTCCCGTCTACATCTCGCCGATCGCCGTGGCCTTCAACGTCCCGAACGTCACCGAGCTCAAGCTCGACGCCGCCACCGTCGCCAAGATCTTCCGCGGCGAAATCACCAACTGGAACGATCCGGCCATCGCCGCCCTGAACGAGGGCACCACGCTTCCGGACCTCAAGGTCACCCCGGTGAACCGCTCCGACGACTCCGGCACCACGTCCAACTTCACTGACTACCTGGCCGCAGCAGCCCCCGAGGTCTGGACCGACAAGTCCGCAGGCGTCTGGCCCGCAGCCCTCCAGGGCGAAAACGCCAAGGGCACCTCCGGTGTGGTCAAGACCGTCACCGACACTCCGGGCGCCGTGACCTACGCCGATGACTCCGCCGTGGGCGGCAAGCTGGGTACCGCCGCCATCAAGGTCGGCGAGGAATTCGTCAAGATCTCCGCCGAAGCAGCAGCCAAGGCCGTTGAAGCAGGCAGCCCCGTCGAAGGCCGCTCGGCCACCGACGTTGCCATCAAGCTGGACCGCAAGACCACTGAAGCCGGCGCCTACCCGGTGGTCCTGGTTTCCTACCACGTGGTCTGCAGCACCTACGCCACCCAGGAAACGGCTGACCTGGTGAAGGCCTTCGAAAACTACGTAGTCTCCGATGCCGGCCAGCAGGCAGCAGCGGACTCCGCCAAGTCGGCGCCGCTCTCCGCCGCCCTTGCGGAGAAGGCCACCAAGGCGATCGAGTCCATCAAGGTCAAGTCCTAACCAAGCATTGACCCCACGTTCCCCGCTCCGCCAAAAAGCGGGGCGGGGAACGTGGTTGTGTCCGCTTCATCCGCCAGCTCCATTTCCCGATCGAAGGGCCGTCGAATGACCGCCACCTCCCTGACCAGCACCCAGGGCGCAGGCCGCGCCGGGGATAAAGTCTTCTCCGGCGCCGCGCTCGCCGCCGGTTGCCTCATCCTCGCCGTCCTTTTCGGCGTCGCACTCTTCCTTGTGGTCCAGGCCATCCCGGCCCTGACCGCCCCCGCCGACGAAATACAGGGCGGCGCAGGCTTCTTCACCTACATCGGGCCCATCGTGGTGGGCACGCTCATCGCCGCTGTCATCGCCTTGGTGATCGCCACCCCGATCGCCATCGGCGTGGCGCTGTTCATCTCGCACTTCGCCCCCCGCGGCCTCGCCGCCGGCCTGGGCTACGTGGTGGACCTGCTCGCTGCCATCCCCTCCGTGGTCTATGGCGCCTGGGGCGCAGCGTTCCTGGCCAAGGAAATCTCGCCGATCTACAACTGGCTGGCCGACAACATGGGCTGGCTGCCCATCTTCCAGGGCCCGGCGTCCGCCACCGGCAAAACCATCCTGACCGCAGGCATCGTCCTGTCCGTGATGGTGCTGCCCATCATCACGTCCCTGTCCCGCGAAATCTTCCTGCAGACCCCCAAACTGCATGAAGAGGCCGCCCTGGCGCTCGGCGCCACCCGCTGGGAAATGATCCGGATGTCCGTCCTGCCGTTTGCGCGGCCGGGAATCATCAGCGCCATCATGCTGGGCCTGGGCCGTGCCCTGGGCGAAACCATGGCCGTGGCCCTGGTGCTGTCCTCCGGGGCACTGACCGCCAGCCTGATCCAGTCCGGAAACCAGACCATCGCGGCGGAAATCGCCCTGAACTTCCCCGAGGCGAGCGGACTGAAGGTCAGCACGCTGATCGCCGCAGGCCTGGTCCTGTTTGTCATCACCCTGGCCGTGAACATGCTCGCGCGCTGGATCATCAGCCGGCACAAAGAATTCTCGGGAGCCAACTAAATGACCTCCACCCTCACCCCCGTGCGCAGCAAGCGCTCGGCGCTGACCAAGGGCCAGTTGCCCAAGTACGCCCCGCTGGTGGTCCTGGCGGCCGCATTGATCGTCGGCGCCGCCATCCTGGCCCTGGTGGGCTTCAACGCTTTCGGCTGGGGCATCGTCTCGGCCGTCCTGTTCGCCGTGGGCCTGGTGTCCTGGAGCGCCGCCGTCGAAGGCAGCCGCCGCGCCAAGGACAAACTGGCCACCTGCCTGGTGGTTGGCTCGTTCCTCGTGGCGCTGCTGCCCCTGGTCTCGGTCATCTGGACTGTCCTGGTCAACGGAGTCCCCGGCCTGCTGGCCCCCGGCTTCCTCACCAGTTCCATGAACGGCGTCACCGGCGTCTATGACAACCGGGCGGTGGAGGACGGCGCCCCGGTGCTGGGCGGCATTTACCACGCCCTCCTCGGCACCATCCAGATCACCCTGCTGGCCACCATCATCTCCGTTCCCGTGGGCCTGCTCACCGCGATCTACCTGGTGGAATACGGCAATGACGGCCGGCTGGCCCGGGCCATCACGTTTTTTGTGGACGTGATGACCGGAATCCCGTCCATCGTTGCGGGCCTCTTCGCGGCCGCCTTCTTCTTCGCGGTGGTGGGGCCGGGCACCAAGACCGGCGCCGTGGCCGCCGTCGCGCTTTCCGTCCTGATGATCCCCGTAGTGGTGCGTTCCAGCGAGGAAATGCTGAAGATCGTGCCCAACGAACTCCGTGAGGCTGCCTACGCCCTGGGCGTGCGCAAGTGGCGGACCATCCTTAAGGTGGTCATCCCGACGGCTATCTCCGGCATCGCGTCCGGCGTCACCCTGGCGATCGCCCGCGTCATCGGCGAGACGGCCCCCATCCTGGTGACGGCCGGGTTTGCCACCAGCATCAACTCCAACGTTTTCGGCGGGTGGATGGCCTCGCTGCCCACCTTCATCTACACGCAGATCCTGAACCCCACCTCGCCGGCCAACCCGGACCCGTCCTCGCAGCGGGCGTGGGGCGCCGCCCTGGTGCTGATTATCCTGGTGATGGTGCTGAACCTCGCGGCCCGGCTGATCGCCCGCGTCTTCGCGCCCAAAGCCGGCCGCTGACCTCCAGCCGCCCCGCCCGGGCCACCCCCCCATCAATTCATCCCAGTCAGTGAAGGAATACCATGTCTAAGCGCATCGACGTCAAGGACCTGAACGTGTACTACGGCGATTTCCTCGCCGTGGAGGACGTCACCATCAACATCGAGGCCAAGTCCGTCACCGCCTTCATCGGGCCTTCCGGCTGCGGCAAGTCCACGTTCCTGCGGACGCTGAACCGCATGCACGAGGTGCTCCCCGGCGCCCGCGTTGAAGGGGAAGTGCTGCTCGACGGCGACAACCTCTATGGCCCCGGCGTGGACCCGGTCACGGTCCGCTCGCAGATCGGCATGGTGTTCCAGCGGCCCAACCCGTTCCCCACCATGTCCATCCGGGACAACGTCCTGGCCGGCGTGAAACTGAACAACAAAAAGATCTCCAAGGGCGAAGCCGACGTCCTGGTGGAGCGTTCCCTGCAGGGCGCCAACCTGTGGAATGAGGTCAAGGACCGCCTCGAGAAGCCCGGCTCCGGGCTTTCCGGCGGCCAGCAGCAGCGACTCTGCATCGCCCGCGCCATCGCCGTGGAACCCCAGGTGATCCTGATGGATGAGCCCTGCTCCGCCCTGGATCCCATCTCCACGCTGGCCATCGAGGACCTCATCAACGAACTCAAGGACCAGTACACGGTGGTGATCGTGACCCACAACATGCAGCAGGCCGCGCGTGTGTCCGACAAAACCGCGTTCTTCAACATCGCCGGCACCGGCAAGCCCGGCAAGCTGATCGAGTTCGGCGAAACCCAGGGCATCTTCAGCAACCCCACCCAGAAGGCCACCGAAGACTACGTCTCCGGCCGCTTCGGATAAACCTCTGGTGCCGGCGGACCCAGGAGGCAGTTTTCCGTTTCCGGCAGGCCGTCGCCCGGGGGCCTGCCGTTATTCCGGGACCTCCAAGTGGAACCCGCAGCGGCACTTCAGCACCCGCGTTGGCAGCGAAATGGCGCTGAGCCCGGCGTTGGTGTTGGCGTTGCGGTAGCTGAGCCGTTCCACCTCGTGGTCCGTCCCTGCCATGGGAAATCCGCAGTGGATGAAATCCTCGCCAAAAACCATCACGCCGGCTATTCCGCGCACCTGGTTGAGGGCTGCTGAGACGTCCGCCGAGTATGCCGGGTGTTCATGGAACAGCCGGCAGCCGTCGCAGGTGTAGGACACCGTGACCAGGTCCCCGTCAGAACTGCCCAGGGCAATGACGGCGTGGATGGTCAGGTGGTGTTCCGTGCCGCAGTTGCCGCACCGGAGCTGTCGGGGTTGGGGCGGGAGCCGCCGTTGATTCGGGATGGACAAGGCGTGCGCTCTTTTCCATGTGGTGCATACGTAGCCGCCGATTCGCTGCAGCGGCACCCGTCCGCTGCCCTGCATACGACGTCGAACGGCAGTTCCGGCCCCCTTGCGGAACATATGCTCGAATTTACGTCACCCCGGATGCCCTGTACAGGGTCCCGCGGGTGTTCAGTGCTCCAGCGGCGTCAGCGCCAGGGCGAGCACGAACCCGAGGGCGGCCGCCGCCACGGGGGTCAGAAGCCACAGACCCAGGATCCGGATCACCAGGCGGCGGTTGGTGACGGAGAAGTTCTGGTTCTCCCCGGCGCCGAGGACCGATGCGGTCACCAGGTGCGTGGTGGACAGCGGCCAGTGCAGGCCGATGGCACCCACAAACAGCATCACGGCGCTGAAAATCTGCGCGACTGAACCCCGTAGCGGATCGATCCGGGTTATCTTGTGGCCAATGGTGTAGGAGATGCGCCAGCCGCCAAAGAGGGTCCCCGCGGTGATCATCACCGCGGAAAGCAGGGCAACCCACACCGGAATGGAGCCGCCGTCGGCATAACCGGCAGCCAGCAGTGCCAGCAGGAGGACGGCACTGACGCGCTGGCCGTCCTGGAGACCGTGCCCAAAGGCCACCGCGCCGGCCGCAATGGCCTGGCTTCGCCGGAAGCGCTGGTTCACCACATTGGGCTGGGTGTAGCGGGCGCCCCAGGTGGCCGGATAAACCAGCAGGAAAGCTCCGCTGTAAGCCACCACCGGCGACAGCAGCAGCGGCAGGATCACCTGGAACAGCAGCGACTGGTCCACCCCGCCCACGCCACCGCCGCCGACGGCCAGGCTCGCGAGCCCCGCGCCGGCCAGGCCGCCCACCAAAGCGTGGGTCGACGACGCCGGAATTCCGCGCCGCCACATCAGCAGCCCCCACGCACAGGAACTGACCAGGCCTGCAGTCAGGATCCCCAGGCCCTCAGGGCCGGGTGGAAGGCTGATCCAGGTCCTGGCGACAGCCACGGCGAGGCTGGCGCTCAGGAGCGCCCCCACCAGGTTGAAGAAGGCGGCCAGCAGCACGGCGACGCTGGGGGTCAGCGCCCTGGTCCGGGTGGCCAGGGCCACAGAGGTGGAAACGTCGCGGAAGCCGTTGAGGAAAGCAAACGCGGCGGTGAGCACCACCACCACGCCGAAGATAACAGCTGTCACTTCAGGATTCCTTGACGATGATGCTACCCACCTGGGTAGCGATGCGCCGCATGTCCTTGGTGACTTCCACCAGCTGGTTGGCAATGTCACGGTTGCGGGAGTACTGGGCCCACTTCATGTCGGCGATCATGTCCGCCACCCATACCCGGTGGGTCCGTTCCGCACGCTTGGCCAGCCGCAGGATCTCGATCCAGTAATCCTCGAGGTCATCGAGGTTGTTCAGCCGGCGCATGGCGTCCACGGTGAGCTCCGCCTGCCTGCTGATGATTTCCAGCTGGTCCGCGGCGCGCTTGGGCAGCCGGTCCAGCTTGTAGAGGCCCACCAGGTCCGCTGCCGCGTCCATCTTTTCCATGGCTTCGTTGAGGTAACGGGAAAGGGCGTACATGTCTTCGCGGGGGAGCGGGTTCACGAAGCTGGTGCGCATATGGGTCAGCAGCGCAAAGTGCAGTTCCGCGGACCTGGCTTCATGGTTGTGCATGTCGTCCACGAGTTTGCCGTGCTCGGAGGCCGGAACGCCGAGGATTTCCGCCAGGGTGGCCGTGGCCAGCACAATCTGCTGCGCCATCTGGGAGAGGAGGTTCAGCCCGGCGGGCTCCTGGGGGAAAAGGCGCAGCTTCACGTGTTTACCGGTCTCCGGGGAAAGTACAGGGCAGGGTTTGCTGCCGTGTGACTTGACGCCGGCGCGCAACTGGGGCTAACTCTACCGGCCCGGGTCTGGTGCCTTGGAACGGGACCGGAAGAGGACAGAAAAATGGTGCCGAACCGGATACGCCTCTCGGCGGTAGGCCGCTCTAGGCGGCTGAATGTTGAAGCCCGGGGGTTTCGCGGCTCGGCACCGGTTTCAGTGTTCTACTTTGGTTCGCGCAAGTCAACCTTGACAGATCCGGCGGCCCGGGTGCGGGCGGCCGTCAGTCCAGTTCGCCCAGCCGCCAGGCGTTGGCAGCGTGTTCCAGGTCCTCGGCCGTCTTCACCAGTTGGTGGGAGTTGCGGGTCAGCTTGCTGGCATGGGCTTCGTTGGAGTGCTCGGCGCCGTCGGCGATCGTGGCCTGGCCCAGCGCCACGACGCGGCAAAACGCGGCGGAACGCTCCAGCGCAACGTCGAACTCGCCGTCGAACGCCCCCGAAAGGATGGCGTCCGCCATGGCCGTCATTTCCTCGGCTCCGGGCGGCTCAGCAGCACCTGCCACCACGTTGGCCACCTGGGCCGTGTCCTTGCCGGCCCGGAAGTAAACGGAAATCCGCTCGGGATCCTGGACCGTTGCCGCGCGGAGGGCGTAAAGCCGCCACAAGGCGCCGGGCAGGGACCGGGCGGGGCTTTCGGCCCACATTTCGGCGATTGCTTCCAGGCCCTGTTCGTCGGCGAGGCGGACCAGCCGTTCGGTGATGACGGGGTCGTCGCTGTCGCGGCCGTGCCGGACCAGCGCCTGGGCTGCAAGGTGGGCGGCCTCGGAGACCCGCGCCGGGTCCGCGCCGCCGGCAAACGGCTCGAAATCGATGGGGGCGAAAGGCTTCGGCTTGTGGTGCCGGTTTGCGCCGCCATAGGGAGTAGGTGCTGCTTGCTCGCTCATGCCCCCACGCTACTCCTGTGCCGCCGCTGAAATCGAGCGTCCCCCTGGCCTTCAGGCGTGGAGGGAGAGGCACGACGGCGGCGCCCGGGTCGCGTGCCCAGGCGCCGGATTCATGGGTTAGAGTATTAACGTCCAGAAATGGACTGGGCCGGAAGGTGCCGACGCTCTGCGTTTGGACCTCCGGTTGGGGCCTTTAGCTCAGTTGGTAGAGCATCGGACTTTTAATCCGTGGGTCGTGGGTTCGAACCCCACAGGGCCCACCCGCGAACGTGGTAATCCCCCGGCAGCCGCTTTGGTTGCCGGGGGATTTCTGCATTCCGGGACTACATGCCGGCAACCCGCGGCCCAGCGGAGGCCGGCAGCCACGCGGCACCCGCGGCAACGTCCGTGAAGCGCCGGCCGATCAGGGCGTACCCCGCCGGGTCCGGATGCAGCCGGTCCGGCAGGTGGGCGGCGTCGGCGGCGCCGAAGAGTTCCAGCCCGTCCACGTAGTGGAGGTTGCCGTCGTCGGCCTGCCGCTGCGCCACGGCGCCGGCGATGATGTCCCGGGCATCCTGCAGGGTGAGCAGCCCGTCGTTGGGCCGGCGGGGAAGGTCCGTGGCCAGGAAGGCGCCGTCCACCAGCCGGGACGGGCCCGGTCCCTGCTCGTGCTCCGGGCAGTGAATGGGGGAGATCAGCACCAGCGGCGTCTCCGGGTGGCCGTCCCGGATGGTGTCCAGGAACCCGTGCAGGGCCGGGGCGAAGGTCCGGCGCCGCAGGCTGGCGCTGTTGATGATGTTGATGCCCACCTTCAGTGTGATGAGCCCGGCAGGCTGGTCCCGGATGGTCCGCGCCACGAACTGGTCGAGGTGCGCGGAGCCGGCCAGCCCCAGGTTGAACAGGTCCAGGCCCAGGTTCCGGGCGGCGATCACCGGCCACACGCCCAGTGGCGTGTCCGCATGCGAGGCCTGGCTGATGGAACTGCCGTAGTGGACCCATCGCGGTTCCCGGCGTGGCGCTGGCCGCAGCGGCTCCCCGGCGCGGACAGCATGGATCCTGAGCCGGCCGCGGTGCGGCAGCCAAACGGAAACGGTCCGGCGGCGGCGGGGGCCGGGGAGCTCGAACCGCAGCACTGAGGGGGCGCCCGGCGTCAGGACCGGAGGGCGGTCGGGAAAGGTTTCCACCACGTCCCCGTCGCTGACCAGGCGGCTTTCCTCGAACCCGTCCGGGCCGGTGACGCTGATGGCTGCGGGCTGCAGCGGACGCCACCGCCAGGCGGCGGACTCCCGGATGAAGGTAGCCTCGATTTCCAGCCAGGCCGCCTCCGTCTCAAAGTCGAGCCGGACCCCGGAGGCTGTGGAATTGGCGTTGTGCAGGGCAACGTCGCCACCGAACTGCGCCTGCGCCCAGGCCGGCAGCCGGCGGATCACGGTCCCCCCGGGCCCGTGGCTGACGTCCAGGGCGCCGCGGACCGCCACTGCCACGGCGGCGGGGGACAGGTCGGAGCTCACGCGCGGCCCCGCAAGATGGCGACGATGGCTTAGCTCCCCTGCCCGGCGCGGTACACGTGGACCAGCGCATTGGCGTGGCCGTGGCCCATGCCGTGCACGGACTTCAGCCAGGTCACCTGTTCCGCGTGCTTGAGCCCGGCCACGGCATCCAGCGCCGCCAGCCAATGCTCAGCAGGCTGGCCGTACTTGGCTTCAATGGAAGGGAAGTAGGACCGCGGGCCCTTGACGTTTTCGCTCATCCCGCCATTCCAGCACGGTCCGGCGGGGCGCGGGGAGCACCACGCCCCGCCGGCACCGGCAGAATAGGCACATGGCAAACAGCAGCAAGGGCAGGATGCCGCGTCTCGAGGACGTGGCTGACATCGCCGGGGTTTCGCACCAGACCGTCTCGCGGGTGGTCAACAACCACCCCAACGTCAGCAGCGCCACGCGGGAAAAGGTGGAAGCGGCAATAGCCCAGCTGGGCTACCGGCGGAACACGGCCGCCCGGAGCCTGGTCACCCGGCGCTCGCAGACCATCGGGGTGCTGGCCAGCGAGCTGTCCCAGTACGGTCCGGCCAACACGCTGCTGGGGGTGGAGCAGGCCGCCCGGGACGCCGGATATTTTGTCAGCATCGCCGCGCTGCGGGAGGTGGGCCGGGAGGCCATTTCCGACGCCGTGAACCACTTTATGGACCAGGCAGTGGATGGCATTGTGGTCCTGGTGCCGCACGCGGATACCCTGCTGACGCTGGAGGAGCTGAACCTGCCCGTCCCGGTGGTGGCCGTAGGATCCGCGGGCAGCGGCGCGGTGAGCGGCGCCATGGTGGACCAGCGCCGGGGCGCCAGGATCGCCGTCGAGCATCTTATTGCGCAGGGGCACCGGCGGATCGGCCACGTGTCGGGGCCGCCGGACTGGACGGATGGGTCCGAACGCGCGGAAGGCTGGCGGGATGCCCTGCGCGACGCCGGCCTGCCGGACAAACTCCTGCTGGAGGGGGACTGGAGTGCCGGCAGCGGTTACGGGATCGGCCGGACCCTCGCTGCCGGGCTCACGGCGACGGCCCTTTTTGTGGGGAACGACCAGATGGCGCTGGGCCTGCTGCGTGCCTTCGCGGAGGCCGGGGTGAAAGTGCCCGACGACGTCTCCGTGGTGGGCTTCGACGACCAGCCCGAAGCGGGGTACTTCACGCCGCCGCTGTCCACCGTCCGGCAGGACTTCGAGGAGTTGGGCCGGCGCTGCATCGACGCCATGCTGAAGGAGATCGAAGCCGGCGCCGGCGTCAGCTCCATCGTGGTGACCCCCGAGCTGGTGCTGCGGGCCAGCACGGCACCTCCCGCCTGACCCGTTCCGGCAGCCCTGCCGCTGATATTCCCACCTCTGGAGGCGGCCGACGGCGTATCCCGGCGACCCGCCGTCGTCACCGGGGTGCCAGGCGGCAAAGGTGGGCAGATTCAGCGCCACCGGGCGCCCGATGCCCTTGACTCACATCTTGTTAGCGCTCACAATAGTTTCAGGCCGCGAAGTGGCGGCAGCAACTGAAGGAATCTTCTTATGGACGCTGTGGAAGGCCGGGACGCTTACGTCGTCGGCGTGGATTATGGGACCCTTTCGGGCCGCGCCGTGGTGGTCCGCGTGCGGGACGGCAAGGAACTGGGCAGCGGCGTATTCGACTACCCGCACGCGGTGGTCACCGACGCCCTGCCCGCAAGCACCGGCGGATCCGCCAGGCTTCCCGGCGAGTGGGCCCTCCAGGTCCCCAACGACTACCGCGATGTCCTGCGCAACGCCGTCCCGGCAGCCGTGGCCGACGCCGGGATCGATCCGGCCGCCGTCGTCGGAATCGCCACTGACTTCACTGCCTGCACCATGGTGCCCACCAAGGCCGATGGCACGCCCCTGAACGAGGTGGCCGGTTTCGCCAACCGGCCACACGCCTACGTGAAGCTCTGGCGGCACCACGCGGCCCAGCCCCAGGCGGACCGGATCAACCAGCTCGCCGCGGAACGCGGCGAGGCCTGGCTGCCGCGCTACGGCGGACTGATTTCCTCGGAATGGGAATTCGCCAAGGGCCTGCAGCTGCTGGAAGAGGACCCCGGGGCCTACGCCGAGATGGACCACTGGGTGGAAGCCGCCGACTGGATCGTATGGCAGCTCTGCGGCCAGTACGTCCGCAACGCCTGCACCGCCGGCTACAAGGGGATCTACCAGGACGGCCGCTACCCCTCCGGGGACTTCCTGGCCGCCCTCAACCCCGGGTTCGAGGACTTCGTCAGCACCAAACTCGAACACACCATTGGCCGGCTGGGTGACGCCGCCGGCTACCTCACCGCCGAAGCTGCGGCCTGGACGGGACTGCCGGAAGGCATCGCCGTGGCCGTGGGCAACGTTGACGCCCACGTCACCGCGCCCGCAGCCAGGGCCGTTGACCCGGGCCAGCTGGTGGCCATCATGGGTACCTCCACCTGCCACGTGATGAACGGCACCGAACTCCGCGAAGTACCCGGCATGTGCGGGGTGGTGGACGGCGGCATAGTGGACGGGCTCTGGGGCTACGAGGCAGGCCAGTCCGGCGTTGGCGACATCTTCGGCTGGTTCACCAAGCACGGCGTCCCGCCGGCCTACCACCAGGCCGCCGCGAAGGCCGGCCTGGGCATCCACGAATACCTCACCGAACTGGCCGCCGCACAGGCCATCGGCGGGCACGGGCTGATCGCCCTCGACTGGCACTCCGGCAACCGCTCGGTCCTGGTGGACCACGAACTCTCCGGCATCGTGGTGGGCCAAACCCTCGCCACCAAGCCCGAGGACACCTACCGGGCACTTCTTGAAGCCACGGCCTTCGGCACCCGCACCATCGTGGACGCCTTCCGGGACTCCGGAGTACCCGTCAAGGAGTTCATCGTGGCCGGCGGCCTGCTGAAGAACCGGCTCCTGATGCAGATCTACTCCGACGTCACCGGCCTGCAGCTCTCCACCATCGGCTCCACCCAGGGCCCGGCCCTCGGCTCAGCCATCCACGCCGCCGTGGCTGCCGGAAAGTACCCGGACATCCGCGTGGCCGCCGCCGCCATGGGCGCCGAACCCGGCGAGGTGTACACCCCGATCCCGGAAAACGTGGCTGCCTACGATGAGCTGTTCCAGGAATACCGGACCCTGCACGATTACTTCGGCCGCGGCACCAACAACGTGATGCACCGGCTCAAGGCCATCCAGCGGCGGGCCGCCGGCTCGCTCCCGGCAGCCGGGGCGGACACTGAGGCAGTTGCCGGGGTGAACGCATGAGCGCCGCCGGAATCCTGGACGCCATTGCCAAAGTCCGCGCCGACGTCTGCACCCTGCACGCCGAGCTGACCCGGTACCAGCTGGTGGTCTGGACGGCGGGGAACGTCTCCGCGCGGGTCCCCGGCGAGGACCTGATGGTCATTAAGCCTTCCGGCGTCTCCTACGACGGGCTGGCCCCCGAGCTGATGGTGGTCACCGACCTTTACGGGGTGCCCGTGGCTGGCAACGCCGGGGCGGAATGGGGCAACCCGGCGCTGTCGCCGTCGTCGGACACGGCAGCGCATGCCTACGTCTACCGGCACATGCCGGAGGTGGGCGGCGTGGTCCACACCCACTCCACCTACGCCACCGCCTGGGCCGCCCGCGGCGAGGCGATCCCGTGCGTACTCACCATGATGGGTGACGAGTTCGGCGGGTCCATCCCGGTGGGCCCCTTCGCGCTGATCGGCGACGACTCGATCGGGCAAGGCATCGTGGAGACCCTCCGCGGCTCCAGCTCCCCGGCCGTGCTGATGCAGAACCATGGCCCGTTCACCATCGGCAAGGACGCCACCTCGGCCGTGAAGGCAGCCGTGATGTGCGAGGAAGTGGCACGCACCGTGCACATCTCGCGGCAGCTCGGCGAGCCGGTGTCCATCGACCAGGGCCACATCGACTCCCTTTACGCCCGCTACCAGAACGTTTACGGCCAGTAATGGCCCGGCACCAACTTCCAGGAGAATCCATGTCCAACGCAGCAAGCACCTCCCTCAACGGCTTTGAGGTCTGGTTCCTCACCGGCAGCCAGCACCTCTACGGCGAGGATGTCCTCAAGCAGGTGGCGGCCCAGTCCCAGGAGATCGCCAACCAGCTCAACGCCAGTTCTTCGGTGCCGGTGCGGATCGTCTGGAAACCGGTCCTGACCGATTCCGACGCCATCCGCCGGACCGCGCTGGAGGCCAATTCGAACGATTCGGTCATCGGCGTCACCGCCTGGATGCACACGTTCAGCCCCGCCAAGATGTGGATCCAGGGCCTGGACCTGCTCCGCAAGCCGCTGCTGCACCTCCACACGCAGGCCAACCGGGACCTGCCCTGGGCGGACATTGACTTCGACTTCATGAACCTCAACCAGGCCGCCCATGGCGACCGCGAGTTCGGCTACATCCAGTCCCGCCTGGGCATCGCCCGCAAGACCGTGGTGGGGCACGTCTCCAACCCCGAGGTGTCCCGGCAGGTGGGGTCCTGGCAGCGCGCCGCCGCCGGCTGGGCCGCCGTCCGCACCCTCAAGCTCACCCGATTCGGCGACAACATGCGCAACGTCGCCGTCACCGAAGGCGACAAGACCGAGGCCGAGCTGCGCTTCGGCGTCTCGGTCAACACCTGGTCCGTCAACGAACTCGCCGACGCCGTCCACGGGGCAGCGGAGGCCGACGTCGACTCCCTGGTGACGGAATACGAGGAGCTTTACGATGTGGTCCCGGAACTCCGCGCAGGCGCGGCCCGGCACGACTCGCTCCGCTACGGTGCGAGGATCGAACTTGGGCTGCGCAGCTTCCTGGAAGCCAACGGGTCCGCGGCGTTCACCACGTCCTTTGAGGACCTGGGCGCCCTCCGCCAACTGCCCGGCCTGGCCGTCCAGCGGCTGATGGCCGCCGGCTACGGCTTCGGCGCCGAGGGTGACTGGAAGACAGCCATCCTGGTCCGCGCCGCCAAGGTGATGGGCGGGGAACTCCCCGGCGGAGCCTCCCTGATGGAGGACTACACCTACCACCTGGAGCCGGGCTCGGAGAAGATCCTCGGCGCACACATGCTGGAGGTCTGCCCGTCGCTGACCGCCACCAAGCCCCGCCTGGAAATCCACCCGCTGGGCATCGGCGGCAAGGAAGATCCCGTCCGCCTGGTGTTCGACGCCGATGCCTCCGCCGGCGTCGTCGTCGCCCTGTCCGACATGCGCGACCGGTTCCGCCTGGTGGCCAACGCCGTGGACGTGGTGCCGCTGGACCAGCCCCTGCCCAACCTGCCCGTCGCCCGTGCCCTCTGGAAGCCCCAGCCGGACTTCGCCACCTCCGCCGCGGCCTGGCTCACGGCCGGCGCCGCGCACCACACGGTGCTGTCCACGCAGGTAGGGATGGACGTGTTTGAGGACTTCGCCGAAATCGCCAAGACCGAGCTGTTGACCATCGATGAGGACACCACCATCCGCCAGTTCAAGAAGGACCTGAACTGGAACGCCGCGTACTACAAGCTCGCCGGCGGGCTTTAGGGTCCGGTTTCGGCCCGGACGCCTAGCACCTCACCGGTGTGAGAGCGTCCGGGTGTCCGGCCAGTCGGCCAGGATCTCCGCGGCCACCATGGCTCCGGCGTTGTGCAGGTCGAGGGCCAGCTGCAGGCTCCTGCCGGCAAGGACCGCAAACGCGCGCGCCGCCGCAATCGCCGGCAGGGGAAACGCGGCGGGATCCGGCACAAAGAAAACCAAGGCGGCCGAAGCGCCCGGCCTGAGCCTGAGCCGGACCGCCAGCATGCTGCCGAACCCCGCCCCGGCCAGGCGGGTGGAGTAGCCGGGCCAGCGGATGTCGGCGGCACCCTGCAGGACCACCACCGGCGGCCCGCCGGCCAGGACCTCCGCCACCGGCCCCTCGCCCGTTCCCGTTCCGGCGGCGGTGGCGGGAACGCCCCGGTCCAGCAGTGCCGCGGCCCTGGCTGACGTGCCGTGGCGGGCAACCGGACGGCCGGACTCGCTTACCACCAGTCCGCAGTCGAGCGCCGTCACGGACGCGGGATGAGCGGAAGATCCACCACCAAAATCCAGGATCACGGCGCGGGCAGCAGCCGCCACCAGCAGCTCGATGGAGCCGGTTAGATCATCGGCATCCGCCACCGGGTCCAGGAGCGCTTCCATGCGCTGGGCGTCCGTGACGGTTGGGGCCGGACGAAAAAGAGGGCCGGCGACGGCTGGGGGAGAAGCCTCGGTCTCAAAGGCTTCCTCGTCGCCGGCCCCGTTCAGTACCCGGGCCAGATGGTCCGGGAAATCTGCGCGTACGTAGTGAGTCTGAATGGACCCCCACACCCCCTCGTGAGCCAGGTACTCAGGCTGGGGAAACATCCCTGCCCTGAGATAGAACCTAATGCGGTATCCGGCGCCGGTGAATGGGTAAGCGGTACTCGACTTTGCTGCGGGGGACTACTTGGTCCGTGTTCCGCCGGGCAGTGCTTGACTCCGTGCCGGGGACCGTCAACAATATTTCTATAACGTTGTAAAACACAGACAAGGAAGTTTTTTCGTGACCACAGCAGACCAGTCCGCAGCGAAGATCACCATGGATCCCGCGTTCGCGGTGGGACCCGTCCGGCGGCGTACCTTCGGATCCTTTGTCGAACACCTGGGCCGGTGCGTCTACACCGGCATCTTCGAACCGGAGCACCCCACCGCGGACGAGGACGGCTTCCGCGGCGATGTCCTGGACCTGACCCGCGAGCTGGGCGTCTCCACCATCCGCTACCCCGGCGGAAACTTTGTCTCCGGCTACCGCTGGGAAGACGGCGTGGGCCCGGCCGGCCAGCGTCCCGTGCGGCTGGACCTGGCCTGGCACTCCACCGACCCCAACCTGGTGGGTGTGGACGAATTCGCCAAGTGGTCCGCCAAGGCCGGCGTTGAACCCATGATGGCCGTCAACCTGGGTACCCGGGGTACCCAGGAAGCCCTGGACCTGCTCGAATACTGCAACATCGACGGCGGAACGGACTTCTCCGAACAGCGCCGGAGCAACGGCGCCCCGGAGGGTTACGGCATCAAAATGTGGTGCCTGGGCAACGAAATGGACGGTCCCTGGCAGATCGGACACAAAAACGCCCAGGAATACGGCCGGCTGGCGGCCGACACGGCCCGCGGCATGCGCATGACCGACCCGGACCTGGAACTGGTTGCCTGCGGCAGCTCAGGCCCCACCATGGACACGTTCGGCGAATGGGAGCGGGTAGTGCTCACTGAAACCTACGACGTGGTGGACCTGATCTCCGCCCACATGTACTTCGAGGACTTCGGCGACCTGCAGGAACACCTGGCCTCCGGGCAGCGGATGGAAACCTTCATCCGCGACATCGTCAGCCACATCGACCACGTGAAGTCGGTCCGGAAGTCCAGCCGCCAGGTCAACATCTCCTTCGACGAGTGGAACGTCTGGCACATGAGCCGCGACGAATCCAAGGTCCCCACCGGCAAGGACTGGCCCGTCGCCCCCGTCCTCCTGGAGGACACCTACACCGTGGCCGACGCCGTGGTGGTGGGCGACCTGCTGATCACCCTGCTCCGCAACACGGACCGCGTCCACTCGGCCAGCCTGGCCCAGCTGGTCAACGTCATCGCCCCCATCATGACCGAGCCAGGTGGCCGCGCCTGGAAGCAGACCACGTTCCACCCGTTTGCGCTGACGTCCCGGCACGCAGCCGGCACCGTGCTGCAGCTCGCCGTCGAATCCCCGCTGGTCAGCGGCGGAGAAACGGCCGACTTTGCCGCCGTCTCAGCCGTTGCCACCTACGACGCGGACAAGGGCGAGGCGGTGGTGTTCGCCGTCAACCGCTCCGCCACTGACGCGCTCGGCCTGGACGCCGTTGTGTCCGCGCTGGGGAACGTGAGCGTGGTGGAGGCGCTGACCTACACCAACAAGGACCCGTACTGGCAGGCCACCGCTGACGATTCCACCTCGGTGCTGCCCGCGGAAAACGTCACGGTCAAGGCCGACGGCGGCCGGCTCACGGCAGAGCTGCCCGCCGTGTCCTGGTCCATGATCAGGCTGTCCGTGGGTTCCTGACCCGGCACTGCACGGCCCGGCGCAGGCGTCCTCATGACGACGGCGGCCGCAGGTGGGAGGATGGACGGCATGGAGCTGCACATCACGGGGGATCCCGCCGCGGACAAGTTGTTGAGTGAGGACGCTTTTGCGTTGCTGACCGGAATGCTGCTGGACCAGCAGGTCACCATGGAATCCGCGTTTGCCGGGCCGGAAAAGATCCGGACCCGCCTGGGCTCGGTGGAACCGGCGGCCATCGCCGCCCACAACCCTGAGGCTTTTGTGGAGCTCTTCAAGGAACGCCCGGCTGTGCACCGGTTCCCCGGCTCCATGGCCGGCCGCGTCCAGGCGTTGGCGGAAGCCGTGCAGGGCGAGTGGGGCGGGGACGCCACCAATATCTGGACCCAGGACGGTCCCGACGGCGCAGAGGTGCTCCGACGGCTCAAGGCGCTGCCCGGATTCGGTGAGCAGAAAGCGCGGATCTTCCTGGCGCTGCTGGGTAAACAGTGCGGGCTTTCGGCGGCCGGGTGGCAGGAGGCTGCGGGCCATTACGGTGAGGCAGGTTCCTACCTTTCCGTGGCTGACATTGTGGATCCGGAATCCCTGGTCAAAGTCAGGGCCAGCAAGCAGGCCGCCAAGGCTGCAGCGAAGGCCGCCAAAGCCTGAGGGCAGTGCCCGGGATGGGTGCCGGGCTGCCACTGTTGCGGCGGATTCGGTGCGGGCCCGCCGGTTCTGCAACGATGTATCCGGAACGCGGCAGGATCACACGAAGGAGCCCTTGATGGCGGTCACCATGAACGACGTTGCACGGGCGGCCGGTGTTTCGCTGAAAACTGTCTCCAACGTGTTGAACGACTACGAGTTCATCAGGCCCGCCACGAAGCAGCGGGTCGAGGATGCCATTGCCGAGCTGGGCTACGAAGCCAACCTCACCGCCCGGAGCCTGCGCTCCGGTAAGACCTCCATGCTGGGCCTGGTCCTGTCCGACCTTTCCGCGCCGTACTACGCGGAGCTGGCCTCCCGGCTGATGACGGCAGCCTCCCGGCGCGGCTACCGCGTCCTTGTGGAGCAGTCGGGCGCCGGGCAGGCCGCGGAACGCAAGGCCCTGCAGGGCCCCTTCCGGCAACTGACGGACGGCCTGTTGTTCACGCCGCTGGCGATGGACGCGGACGACATCTCCGCCCGGGTGGGCACCAAGCCCCTGGTGATGCTGGGCGAGCACGTGGTGGATCCGCGCTTTGACCTCGTGACCATGAAGAACCAGGAAGCCGCCGCCGCCCTCACCCGGCACCTGCTGGCGGGCGGCCGCCGCCGGATCGCCGTCCTCGGGGCACACGCGGACGAGACTGCCGGCGGTGGCGGGCTGCGGCTGACCGGCTACCGGGAAGCCCTCGCCGAGGCGGGTGTCCCCTTCGACCCCGCGCTTGTCACCAAGGGCGACTGGCGCCGCGACGCCGGGGCAGCCGCCGTGGCAGGCCTGCTGGATGCCGGGGTGGAGTTCGACGCCGTGTTCGGGCTGAACGATGCATTGGCCCTCGGCGCCATGCACGAACTGCTGATCCGGGGCGTGCGGGTGCCGCAGGATGTTGCGGTGGCAGGGTTCGACGACATCGACGAGGCCCGCTTCGCCTCACCCTCCCTGACCACCGTCTCGCCCGGCATGGACGAGATCGCCGAGCGGTCCATCAGCCTGCTGCTGGACCGGATCAGCGGGACCGAAACGGCGGCGTCCGGAGTCCACGTCGAGGCTGCGTTCGAGCTGAAGATCCGGGAATCTGCGCCCTAGCCGGGCCCTGGAGAGCGGCCCATTACACGCCTGAAACGTCCCCGAAACCTTTGACACTTAGTGTGGTGCCACCCACAGGCCGTTGAAGGGAAGTCCATGCATCTGATGCCGCGTGAGCAGGAGAAGCTCCTGATCGTGGTGGCCGCCGACCTGGCCCGGCGGCGCCAGGGCCGCGGACTCAAGCTCAACCATCCCGAAGCCGTGGCCATCATCAGCTACGAGCTGATCGAAGGGGCCCGGGACGGCCGCACGGTGGCCGACCTGATGAGCTACGGCACCACACTGCTGCGCCGGGAGGACGTGATGGAAGGTGTCCCGGAGATGATCCATGACGTGCAGATCGAGGCCACCTTCCCGGACGGCACCAAACTGGTCACCGTCCACGACCCCATCCGCTGAAGGGCACCGCCATGATTCCAGGAGAGTACATCCTCCGGCCTGAGCCGGTCACAGCAAACGCCGGCCGGGATGCGGTGGAGGCGCAGGTGGTCAACACCGGCGACCGGCCGGTCCAGGTTGGCTCGCACTTCCACTTCGCCGAAGCCAACGCCGCCCTCACCTTCGACCGCACGGCAGCATACGGCCGCCGCCTGGACATCCCCGCCGGCACCGCCGCACGGTTCGAACCCGGGGACTCCCGGACCGTCCGGCTGATCGCCCTGGCCGGCGCACGCGAGGTGTTCGGGCTCAGCAACGCCGTCAACGGCCCGCTCGACGGCGGCCGGCCCGGAACCGTGAAGGAACCCGCATGAGCTTCGAGATTCCCCGCCGGCAATACGCCGACCTGTACGGGCCCACCACCGGCGACCGGATCCGCCTGGCGGACACCGAACTGTTCCTCGAAATCGAGCAGGACCGCACCGTTTACGGCGAGGAGGTGGTGTTTGGCGGCGGGAAAGTGATCCGCGACGGCATGGGCCAGAACGGCCAGGCCACCCGCGATGAGGACGTCCCGGACACCGTGATCACCAACGCCGTGATCCTGGACAGCACCGGAATCTACAAAGCGGATATTGCCCTCAAGGACGGCCACATCCTCAAAATCGGCAAAGCCGGCAACCCGCAGATCACGGACGGCGTGGACATTGTGATCGGCGCCAGCACCGAGATCATCGCCGGGGAACGGAAAATCCTCACCGCCGGCGGCGTGGACACCCACATCCACTTCATCTCCCCGGACCAGGTCCCCACCGCCCTCACCAGCGGCGTGACCACCATGATCGGCGGGGGCACCGGCCCGGCCGAAGGCACCAAAGCCACCACCGTGACCCCCGGTAAATGGCACATCCAGCGGATGCTGCAGGCGGCGGAGGGACTGCCCATCAACATCGGGCTGTTCGGCAAAGGCCACGCGTCCGCCGTCGAACCCCTCGCCGAGCAGATCCGGGCCGGCGCGATCGGGCTGAAAGTCCACGAGGACTGGGGCTCCACCACATCCTCCATCGACATGTCACTCACCGTTGCGGACCAGTACGACGTCCAGGTGGCCATCCACACCGACACCCTGAACGAATGCGGGTTTGTGGAGGACACCATCCGGGCCATCGGCGGCCGGGTCATCCACACCTTCCACACCGAAGGCGCCGGCGGCGGCCACGCCCCCGACATCATTAAAATCGCCGGCATGCCCAACGTCCTGCCCGCCTCCACCAACCCCACCCTGCCGTACACCCGCAACACCATCGAAGAGCACCTGGACATGCTCATGGTGTGCCACCACCTGAACCCGGACATCCCGGAGGACGTGGCCTTCGCCGATTCCCGCATCCGCGCCGAAACCATTGCCGCCGAGGACGTGCTGCAGGACCTGGGCGTCTTCGCCATCACCTCCTCCGACTCGCAGGCCATGGGCCGGGTGGGCGAGGTGATCACCCGCACCTGGCAGGTGGCGGACAAGATGAAAAAGCAGCGCGGCGTGCTCAAGGACCCCGCCGGCGGAGCCCACGGCGCCGCTGCGGGCCTGGGCGCGGAAAGCGACAACTTCCGGCTCAAGCGTTACGTGGCGAAATACACCATCAACCCCGCCATCGCTCAGGGCATCGCCGACTCCGTGGGTTCCGTGGAGGAAGGCAAATTCGCTGACCTGGTCCTGTGGGATCCAGCATTTTTCGGCGTCAAACCTGAACTGGTCCTCAAAGGCGGGCAGATTGCCTATGCCCTGATGGGTGACGCCAACGCCTCCATCCCCACCCCTCAGCCGCGCACCATGCGGCCCATGTTTGCCACCTTCGGGAAAGCCCTGCAGCAGTCCTCCATCACCTTCCTGTCCCAGGCCGCCATCGACGCCGGCGTCCCCGCGGAGCTGGGCCTGGAAAAGGTCATCCGGCCGGTCTCCGGCATCCGCACCCTCACCAAAGCCGACCTCAAGTACAACGACGCCACCCCCGACATCCAGGTGGACCCGGAAACGTACCAGGTGACGGTCGACGGCGAGGACGTCACCTGCGAGCCCTCCGACGTGCTGCCCATGGCGCAGCGATACTTCCTCTTCTAACCCCGGGAGCCCCCGCATGATCATCGAAAAAGTCCTCGGCAACCTGCACGAACTCCCCGACCCACACACCTACGCCGGCCTGCACCACGAAAAAGTGGTGCTGCCCAGCGCGCAGCTGGTCAAACGCATCCAGCGCGCCACCACCGACCACGGCAAGGAACTCGGCATCCGGCTGCCCTCCGGATCCGGGGACCTGCGCGACGGCGACATCCTGCACGTCTCCGGCAACAACCTGATTGTTGTCTCCGTCCTGCCCACCGACGTGCTGGTCATCGCACCCCGCACCCTCCACGAGATGGGCGTGGTGGCCCATTCCCTGGGCAACCGCCACCTCCAGGCCCAGTTCTTCGACTCGACCTCCGACTACGCGGCCGAGGTCATGGTGTGCGCCTACGACCACACCGTCGAGGACTACCTGCTCCACGTCGGCGTGCCATACTCCCGGCAGGAACGCGTTCTGCCCGTGCCATTCCGCCATGCTGAGCACAGTCACTAGGTTCGGCGCCTTGTTGGGTGCGCTACGGGGTGTGGGGGGCTGTGCTGCTTCGGCGGGAGTTAGGGGCCGTGCCCGTCCCCAGCCGCTCCCAACCCTCGCAAGCTCGGGTCGGGGCCCTCGCGGCAGTGGGCCCCCCGCGGTGCCCGCCACGCCGCGGCCCCTAACTCCCGCCTCCGCCGATCCGATTGGTCACCCATCGCCGGGGTACCCATCGTGACTTATCAGCTGGCTCTGCAGCAGCTTACTGACTCTGCGCTTCCTACTGGGGCTTTTGCCCACTCACTGGGGTTTGAGAGCTATGTCGACGCCGGGCTGGTTGCTGATGAGGCTTCCTTTGGGGCCTGGCTTGGGGCCTTTATTTCACAGTCGCTGACTTATTCCGATGGGTTGGCCATCCGGTTTGTGTACGAGGGGTGGAATGTTGCGGAGTTGGATTCGCTGTTGTCCGCTTCGCTGCTGCCGCGGCAGGTCCGGGAGGCCAGCGCCAAGATGGGCGGCCGGCTTCTGGAAATCGGCGGCGAAATCTTTCCTTCCGCTGAACTGGCGCTGTACCGGGACCTGGTGGGCGGCGGCCGCGCGGTGGGGCACCAGCCGCTGGCGTTCGCCGTCGTCGCCCGCTCCCTGGACGTGCCGCTGGCGGAGGCGCTGGCCGCCTACCTTTTCGCCACGGTGACGTCGCTGACGCAAAATGCCGTCCGCGCCATCCCGCTGGGCCAGAACGCCGGGCAGCGGCTCCTGCGGGAGGCGGCCGACGGCGTTGCTGCCGCCGTCGAACGCGTCAAGCACCTCACACCTGACGACTTCGGCGCCGTCAGTCCCGGCCTGGAAATTTTTCAAATGCGGCACGAGCGTCAACGTGCCCGGATGTTCATGAGCTAGCAGGAGGAAACCCATGAGTGAACCCATCAAAATCGGCATCGGCGGACCGGTGGGCGCCGGCAAAACCCAGCTGGTGGAGCGCCTCACCCGGCACATGAGCGGCGACATTTCCATGGCCGCCATCACCAACGACATCTACACCATCGAGGACGCCAAAATCCTGGCCGCCAACGGCATCCTCCCCGTGGACCGCATCATCGGCGTGGAAACCGGCGGCTGCCCCCACACCGCCATCCGCGAAGACACCTCCATGAACACCGCGGCCATCGAGGAGCTCAAGGCCCGCCACCCCGACCTGCAGGTCATCTTCGTTGAATCCGGCGGTGACAACCTCTCCGCCACCTTCAGCCCCGAACTGGTGGACTTCTCGATCTACATCATCGACGTGGCCCAGGGCGAAAAGATCCCCCGCAAAGCCGGCCAGGGCATGATCAAGTCCGACCTCTTCATCATCAACAAAACCGACCTGGCCCCCCACGTCGGCGCGGACCTCAACGTCATGGAGCGGGACTCCCGCGAGTTCCGCGGCGCCAAACCCTTCTGCTTCACCAACCTCAAAACCGACGAAGGCCTGGACGCCGTCATCGAATGGGTGCGGCGCGACGTCCTGATGCTCGACCTCGCGACATGAGCACCGGCAGTTCCGTCGTTGACTCACCTTGGGCGGCGCCCGCGGATGAAGGGCGCCGTGCCCGCTCCGCGGTGCCCGCCACGCCGCGGCCCCCTTCATCCGCGGCCGCTAAGCGCCCGGCGAGGGGTCAACTGGAGCTGGGCATCGAGATGCGCGGAGGAAGGTCGATCGCGTCCAGTCAGTACCATCGAGGTGCTCTTCGCGTGTTGCGGCCGCATTACCTTGATGACTCCGGGCAGGTTTGCTACGTCTTGGTGAATCCTGGCGGGGCTTACCTTGGGGCTGACCTGTTTTTGCTGGATGTTGAGGTCCGGGCCGGGGCTGATCTTTTGCTGACGACGCAGTCGGCTACCAAGGTTTACCGGACTCCCGGGTCGTTTGCCGAGCAGCGGATGGCCGTGCGGCTGGGGGAGGGCGCCAGGCTGGAGCTGATGCCGGACCAGCTGATCGCCTACCGCGAGGCCAGCTACCGGCAACATTCCGCGTTTACGGTCCGGCCGTCGTCGGCCCTGGTGATGGCCGAGGTGGTGACCCCTGGCTGGTCGCCGGACGGCGCCGCGTTCGGCTACGAGGAAGTCCGGCTCCGGAACGAGGTGCGGGTCCTGGCTGACCACGGCGGCTTGGAGCTTCTGCTGCTCGATAACCTGTTGATCCAGCCGCCGGCACGCGACGTCACGGGCCTGGGCTTTATGGAAGGCTTCAGCCATCTGGGCTCCCTGGTGGTGGTGGACGCCCGGGTTGACCAGGCGCTCGCCGACGAGCTGCACCTGCTCACCGCCGGGTTCGACGCCTTGGCCGGTGTCTCACTCACCCGGACCGTGGCGGGAACCACGGGCCTGGTGCTGCGGGCCTTGTCTGACAGTACCGGTGAGCTCAACCGGCTGCTCGCTGCCTGCACCAACCTGCTCCGTGCGCGCTGGCACGGACAGGAACCCCTGAACCTGAGGAAGCACTGATGACCGCCATGACCCACCTCGCCACCTTCTACCGCGAGCGGGAAGCCCTGCCCATCCGGACCCGGCTGATGTTTACCTTCGGCGCCGTGGCCCTGCTTCATGTTGCCGCCGTTGTGCTGTTGCTGGTGGGCGGCGGCGGCGCGCCCGGCGGGCAGGTCCTCACCTTGGGCCTGCTGCTCACCGCCTACCTGGCCGGCATCAAGCACAGCTACGACTGGGACCACCTGGCTGCGATCGACAACTCCACCCGCAAGTTCGTGGCGCAGCGCCAGGACCCGGTCAGTGTCGGCTTCGCGTTCAGCCTGGGACACAGCTCGGTGGTTACCCTTGCGGGGATCCTGGTAATCGCGGGCGCCGCCGCGGTGGGCGAATCCATGCAGGAGGGGACAACCGGCAACCTGGTGCTCGGGTTGATCGGGAGCGGCGTCTCGGGCCTGTTCCTGCTGGCCATGGGCCTGTTCAACGGATCAGCGTTCACCCGCTCCGCGCGCGCCTACCGCAGGGCCCGGGCCGGGGGCGCCATCGAGGCGCGCGACCTGGAGCCCGCGGGCCTCGTGGCGAAGCTCCTGGCCCGGCCGCTGGCCAGGGTGCGGCGGCCACGGAACATCTACGTGATCGGATTCCTGTTCGGGCTGGGGTTCGACACCGCCACGACCATCGGGTTGCTGATGATGACCACTGCCGCGTCCCTGGCCGGGGTACCACCCATCGCCCTGCTGGCCCTGCCGCTCGCTTTCACGGCCGCGATGACCCTCTGCGACTCCCTCAACGGAGTGGCGATGATGCGGATGTACCGGTCCGCGCTTGATGACCCGCAGCGCAAACTGGGTTTCAACGCCGCGGTGACCGGCATTTCAGCCGTCTCGGCCCTGTTCATCGCCGTGATCACGCTGGGCGGCTTCTTCGACGCCGCGTTTGCCCTGGACGATCCGCTGACCGGATGGCTGGGGGCGATCGACCTGGGCGAAGCGGGCCTCCTCCTGGTGGCCCTGCTGCTGGCCGTGTGGGCTGCGGCGGCGTTGCTGGGCCGCTCCGGAAACTCCCCGGCCGCCGGGCTCAGGCCGCCATCCCATCCTTGACCTGGGAGCGGTGCTGCCGGGTGGCAGCCGCCTGCCGGGGTGCCGACCGGCGCAACGTGACCCGGCCGCCGTCCGGCACTGTCGCATCCGCCACCAGGTGCACGCCGTGCCCGATCAGCACTCCCGCGCCGATCCGGGAGTGGCTGCCCACGTGTGCCCGGTTCCCGACGATCGACCCCTGGCCCACGCGGACGCCGGCGCCCACCACGGCCCGGTCGCCGATCTCAGCGTCGCGGCCGATCCAGCTGCCGGCGCCGATCCTGGCGCCCGATCCCACGCGGGCGCCCTGCTCCACATAGGCCATGGCGCCGATGTGCGCGCTTTCGGCCACCATCGCGCCGGGCGCAACAAGCCCGCCGCCGTTGGCATGCCGGGCGTACCGGGTGATCTTGCCGGCGTCGTCTTCCACTGATTCAAATTTGGCGTTCATGTAATTCCTTGTCCATTCAATGGCGTACCAGACTCTCAGTTAACGGTCCGGAACCGTGAAGGATTCCCGGGACGGCAACGTTTTCCGGTGTCCGGCCCCACGGCGGGGGGTCTGTGTTTCCTGCGACGGGCTTCCTAGACTGGAGCCATGATCACTGTTGCCGGAAGCGTTGAAACCAAACTGTCCGCGGATAAGGCCTTTGCCTTCCTGAGCGAGTTCGAGAACACCAGCCAGTGGGACCCCAGCACGCCGGTCATGGACAAGCTGACACCCGGCCCGGTGGCAGTGGGCCACAAGTACCACGCAGAGGCCGAGTTCCGGGGAAAACGGCAGTCACTCGAGTACGTTGTGATTGAACTTTCCGAGGGCCATATCAAGCTCCGCGGCCACAACAAGACCGTCACGGCGCTGGACACCATCGAGGTCCGGCCCGCCGGCACCGGGTCCGTGGTGGACTACAAGGCCGAGTTCAGCATCAACGGCCCGGCCAAAATCATCCAGCCACTCCTGAAACCGGCATTTATGTCGCTCCGGGACCCGGCGCTGGACGGAATCCGGGACAAACTCAACTCCCTGGCCGGTGCCTGAGTCCCGCTGAGCCGGGCCGGTTAACCGCCGGGCCGCTTAACCTTCCAGTTGCCCGGCGGTCGCCGCCTCGAAAAATTCGCGGATCTCCCGGCGCGGGTCGAACGCCACGCTCACGTCGGCATCCAGGACCACGGTGGCGCGCTGGGCCCCGTATTCCGGCCACTCCGCTCCAGGCAGCACCGGGATCCCCGTCGCGGCGAAGGCTGCCCACGCGGAGCTCATCGTGTCGCTAAGGGCCTGCGGTGCCGTGCCCCTGGTGAGGAATGCCGACTCCGGTGAGTTGAGGTGCCGGAACACAAAGGCGATCTCCAACGCATGGCAGGAGCCCAGCCGGCCGCCCATGGCAGGGCTGGGCCAGGTAAACAGGTACGCATGGTTCCGGCCAGGGACAGTGGCGGCCGCAGCACTGCCGGCCCACTCCTCCCGGGCGGCCAGCAGGCGGTTGCTGGGCTGGCGGTACACCGAGTCCGCGATGGCAGCCTCCAGCAGCACCTTCCCGTCGGATGCTGGTGCAGCGCCGGGGGCCGCGGCATGGACCCGGCCCAGCGCTTCGGCGTAGCCCGCGGCGTGGGCACGCGGGATTCCCGCGCCGGCCAGAACGGATGCCACCCGATCAGTGAACGCGGGTCCGGCCGGGTTGTCGGGCCGCAGTTGCACACTGAAGGAGCCTTCATTCAGGTTGGTCCCGATCAGCAGGTCAACCCCGCCGTTCAGCCCGGCCCGGACCGCCTCCAGCGGCGGCCGCGGCAGGGCCGGCGTGCCCACCGTGGGCTGGAACGGCAACGGCACGGCATATGACGACGCTGCCGTGCGCTGCACCAGCTTTTCCTGCGCGGCAAGGAGCTCCGCCACCGGAAAATCCAGCAGTCCGGCAGCGGACCCGCTGTCCAGGCCGCACAAGGACAGGAATTCCGTGGTGAGCCGCGCGGAATCCGCCGGGGTGCGGTACCGCTCGGCCGTGCCGCTCTGCATCACGGCCCGCCGGAAAAGACCGTCCGACGCCGGCATGCCCAGCACGGTGCCGATGGCTGCGGCGCCCGCGGACTCGCCAAAGACGGTCACGTTCTGCGGGTCGCCGCCGAAACCGGCAATGTTCCGGCGCACCCAGCGCAGCGCTGCCAGGATGTCCAGCAGGCCAACGTGGGACGAATCGGCGTACTCAGGGCCCAACAGCTCCGGCAGATGCAGGAAACCCAGCGCACCCAGCCGGTAGTTGACGGCCACCACAACGGCACCCGCGGCGGCAGCCAGGGCGCCGCCGTCGTACATGGCATCGCTGTTGGCGCCGCTGAGGTAAGCGCCGCCGTGGACCCACACCAGCACTGGTCGGTCAGACCCGGCCCCGGATTCCGGCGTCCACACGTTGAGGTTGAGGCAGTCCTCGCTCCAACGCCTGGGCGTGGAGCCCGGCGGTGCCTGCAGGTCGGGGTTCTGCGGCGCGGCGGGGCCGGGGCCGGCAGCGTCCCTGATGCCCGGCCAGGCAGGGGCGGGAACAGGCGGACGGAAACGCTGCCCGCCGGTGGGCGCGGCGTAGGGAATTCCGAGGAACCGGTGGACCAGGGTGCCGTCCACAGTGGCGGTGGTGCCTTGGACAGTTCCCTGCTGCGTGTGGGCAAGCTTCATGGGTGCCACGTTACGGGGTGGCCGCGGGTAGGGTGGAGTCACCGTTTGGCAGTGAGCGGCCATAGTGATGTGGCTTTCCTTAAAGACGGAGGGGAAAAATTCTTGGCTGACGCCGAATGCCCGGACAGCGGGCTGTTTGCTGCTGTGGCGGCGCATGTGCAGGACCTGGTCCTTGCCGACACCGATGCCGAGGGCCTCCTCGCAGCTGTCGCCGGTCATGCGGCCACCGCGCTGGGGACCCCGGAGTGCGGCCTCTGGTGCGGGATCAGCCTGGCCCGCCCCAAGAAGCCCCTGGTGGTGGTGGGAAGCGATCCGCGCGCCCGGCTCCTGATGCTCCTGGAAGGCAGGAACGGCGACGGGCCGGGGGTGGACGCGGACCGTTCAGGCGCCGGCGTCCTGAGCCCGGACCTGTCCCTGGAAGAGCGGTGGCCCGATTATGCCGGCGCGGCCCGCCGGCAGGGGATCGCTTCTGTCCTCTGCCTGCCACTGCAGCTCGACGACGACGCCACCGGCTTGGTCAGCATCTACAGCAGGCGCCGGGATGGGTTCGCCGACGGCGGCTTTGAGCGGGCCGAAGGTTTTGTGGCCCAGGCATCCAAGGGCCTCACCCTGGCGCTGCGGATGACCAAACTGCGCGAGACCCGTGACGGCATGAGCGCCGCCATGAAGTCCCGCACCGTGATTGACCTTGCCACCGGCGCCATCATGGCCCAGAACAAGTGCGACCAGGATTCGGCGTTCCGGGTGCTGCTGAACGCCTCCAACAGCCGCAACCTGAAACTCCGGGACGTTGCGGGAGCGGTCATCACCTCAGTGGCCGGTGAAGGCCGGGTCATTACCTACTTCGACGAGTAGGGATCCTGGAAATCCGTGGGCCGGCCGGCCAACGGGAAATCGCTGAGCGGCACCCTGCCCAGCAGGCTGTTGGCTGCGCAGTGCTCGTTGATGGCCTGCGCCAGGGCGTCCCTGTCCTTGGCGGGCAGCTTCAGGTTACCCGCCAGGTAGGACCGGAGGTCCTGTTCCGGGGCATCGCCACCCAAAGCGATGTATTCCAGCCAAAGGTGCGTCGGATCCAGGCCGTGTTCGGCGATGACACCGCCGGTCAGTACCTGCTGGTCCGCCTCATCCATGGTCCCGTCCTCAGTCTTGGAAAGTATAGAACGCAAGGCATTCGGAGCGGACGGGCCGATGGATGGGTGGACTTCCAAACTTTTTTCAGACCGGCTGCGACACTTGGTCCCGGGCCATCCGGCCCAGCCAGCGCGCGCTTTCCTTGGGGGTGCGTTGCTGGGTGGTCCGGTCCACGGCAATGAGGCCGAACTTGGGCCCGTACCCGAAAATCCATTCGTAGTTATCAAACGCTGACCAGGCGATATACCCGCGGACATCGATCCCGTCCGCGAGGCAGGACGCTACCCCGGCCACCGCGGTTTCAAGGTATGCCACCCTCTGGGCGTCGTCATCGGTGGAGAGCCCGTTCTCCGTGACGATCACGGGAACCCCTGCCACCCGGGCAGCCTCCCGGATGGTGGCTTCGAGTGCCTGCGGATAGACTTCCTCACCGCTTTGGTTGGTCGGGGCGCCGGCCGGAGCCGGCGCCAGGCCCCCGGCGTTGAAGACGGTCCGCCCGTAGGTCTGGATCCCCACAAAGTCGTCGCCCCGCGAGGCCAGCAGGAAGCGTTCGTTGACGTCCCGGCGCACCTGGTCGGCCCGTTCGGCGCCGCCGTCCACGGACTGGATGTCCGAGTTGGCAAGGGTCCAACCCACCAGCAGGTCCGGCCGGTGGGCCTTGATGGCGGCCGTTCCGGCCCGGTGCGCGGCGACGCCCACCTCGAAGGCCGCCTCAGAGGCTGCGAACTGGAAGTAGGAGACCTGCTCCGCCGGGATGCCCAGCTTTTCGCCGGCAGAGACCCACATGGGCAGGGAACCGCGCTGCCCGGGGGCTGCCACGGGAAGGCCGAAGTTGGCCAGGAGGGGGCCGAGGTTGGGTTCATTCAGGGTGCAGGCCACACCGATCAAATCACCCAGGTGGGCCATGACCCGGTCGCAGTAGCGGGCAAAGAGTTCAGGAGTGCGGGAGTCCTCCCAGCCACCGGCCTGCAGCAGCCACCGGGGGGAGGTGAAGTGGTGGAACGTGACCACCGGTGTGAGGCCGTGCTCGTGGCAGGCCAGCAGGACCCGCCGGTAGTGCTCCAGTTCCGCGACGGAAAAGAGCCCCTCGGCGGGTTCAATCCGGGCCCATTCCAGCGAAAAGCGGTAGCTGGTGAAGCCCAGCCCGGCGATCAGGGCGATGTCCTCACGGTAGCGGTGGTAGTGGTCGATCGCATCGCCGGACGGCTCCGCGAAGGACGTACCCGGCAGGTGTTCCAGGAACCAGGCGTCGCTGTTGACGTTGCCGCCGTCCACCTGGTGGCCGGCGGTGGCTACGCCCCAGAGGAAGTCCTGCGGGAACTGGGATTGGGTGGCCATGTTGATCCTTTCGTAAGGGGCGCCCGCAGACGGGCGCCGGGCGTCGCTGCCCTTTTATCCATCCTCCGGCCCGGCGTGACGGGCGCCACAATACATTTTCAATCAATGACATTCTCATGTCCGCGGGAATTCGCTGCGGCTGATCCTTGAGGGGAGCCAGGCAGCTGCCGGCACACCACATGTTTACTTTCTCCGTTGTCCAACACGAATGCGAAGGCGCACCAATGAGACTTCAGACCACCAAGAGCCGGGGGAGCGCCGCTGTCCTGGCCGGCGCCCTGCTGATGGGTTCCCTGGCTGCCTGTGGCGGCGGCACCCAGACTGCCAACACGGCCGTTGACAAAACCACCCTGACCATCGGCGTGGAGAGCGACTCCGCGTCGTTCGGCTACGACCCCATCCGGGTGGCTGACGCCCAGCGTCAGTTTATGGAAGGACTTTACGACACCCTCCTGGACCTGCAGCCGGACGGCACCGCCGGCCCCGGCCTGGCCTCAGCCTTCGCCTACAACGCGGACAGCACGGTGCTGACGCTGACCCTCAAGGAAGGTGTCACCTTCACCGACGGCTCCACCCTGGACGCCGCCCTGGTCAAGGCAAACCTGGACCGCCGCACGGACGCCGCGTTGAGCACCTACTCAGCCATCGCCAAGGGCGGGGCGCAGGAAATCAGCAGTGTCGACGTCGTCAGCCCCACCCAGGTGGCCATCACCTTCGCCAAGGCCCAGCCGGGCTTCGAGAAGAACCTGACCTCCACCATGGGCATGATCGTCGGCAAGACCGGCGTGGCCGACTCCGCCAGCTTGGCCACCAAGCCGGACGGCTCCGGCCCCTACACCCTTGATGCCAGCACAGTTAAGGGCAACAAGTACGTGCTGGTCAAAAACGACAAAAATGCCGACGCCGCCGATTACGCCTACAACAAGATCGTCTTCAGCGTCATCCTGGACCCGCAGGCCCGCGCCAACGCACTGGTCTCCGGCCAGGCCGACGTCGCCCAGCTGACCTCTCCCACGGTGGACTTCGCCAAGTCCAAGGGCGTGGGGGTGTCGCAGATCGGCGGCACCGTCCAGACCATGATTTCCTTCGACAAGACCGGCAAGACTGCTCCCGCCTTCGCAGAGGAGAAAGTCCGCCAGGCCATCCAGTACGCCATCAACCGCAAAGCCCTGGTGGACGCGCTCCACAAGGGTGACGTCCCGGCCTGGAACGCTTTGCCCAAGGATTCCGCCGGCTTCACCACGGAGCTGGACACCCGGTTTGCCTACTCCCCGGAAAAGGCCAAGAGCCTGCTCGCGGAAGCCGGCTACGCCAACGGCTTCGAGTTCACCATCATCGCCGGCGCCCAGACCCAGACCGACCTGCAGGCCATCCAGAAGGACCTCGCTGCCGTGGGCATCACCATGAACGTGAAGATGGCCGCCTCCACGGACGAGGCATTCGCCGCCGTCGCCACCACCCCGCTGGGCTACGCGCCGCTGACCTGGGACAACCCGCTGGGCCTGATGTACGGGGCCATCCTGAACGGCTTCACCAACGTCCAGAAGGCCACCGATGACCAGCTGTCCGCCGCCACCGGAGAGGTTGCCGCTGCCAAGGACGACGCTGCCCGGAAGACGGCACTGACCAAGCTCAACACCCGCCTTGTGGAGTCCGGCTGGATGATCCCTCTGTTCGAGTCCCTCTCCAATTGGGGCTACAACACCAAGAAGGTCTCGGAAGTGGAGTTCGCAGGCTCCAACTCCTACCCGCTGCTCTCGTCCTTCAAGCCCACCAACTGACACAACCCCGCCGGGCGCGGCTTCCGCGGAAGCCGCGCCCGGCCTGACCAACGGAGGTCACCATGGCATTGTTCGTCGCCAAGCGCCTGTTGATGGCGCTGGCCACCGTGCTGGTGGTTGCGGTACTGGCATTCCTGCTGGTGCACGCGATGCCCGGCAGTCCCGGAGCGGTTTCGCTGGGCGCCGGCGCCTCACAGGAAGCCATCGATGAGGTGAACCAGCGCCTCGGCTGGTCCGATCCGCTGTTCAGCCAGTTCTTCCGCTGGCTGGGGGACGCGGTTCAGGGCAACCTGGGCACCTCGCTGATCGACGGCCGGTCCGTCAGCGCGGACCTGGCGTCCCGACTGCCGGTTACCGCTTCCCTCGCCGCCGGCGCCACACTGCTCAGCGCCGTCCTGGGCATCGCCCTGGGCGTCACAGCCGCAGTCCGCGGCGGCCTGCTGGACCAGGTGATCGGCGGGTTCATGGGACTCCTCGTGGCCCTGCCGGCGTTCTGGATCGGCATCATCTTCGTCTACCTCTTCGCCGTCCAGTCCTCAGTCTTCCCCGCCACCGGCTACGTCCCGTTCGAGGTTTCCCCGCAGGACTGGGCGCTGTCCCTGGCGCTCCCGGTTATTACCCTCGCCGTAGGCGGGGCGGCGTTCATCGCCCGGCAGACCCGGGCCTCCATGCTCGAGGCGCTGCAGCAGGAACACATCCGGACCCTCCGCGCCACGGCCACGCCCACCTGGAAAATCCTCTATGTCCACGCTTTGCGCTACGCCTCGCTGCCCATCGTGGCCGGGATCGCGCTGCAGTTCATCGGCCTGTTCGGCGGTTCGGTCATCGCCGAGCAGCTGTTCGCCATGCCGGGCCTTGGCCAGGCCGTCCAGACCTCCGTCAGCACCCACGACGCCCCCGCCGTCCAGGGCGTGGTGGTGATCGCCACCGTGGTGGTGGTCGCCGTCAACCTGGTGCTGGAACTCGCCACCAAGTTCCTCGACCCGAAGTTGCGTGCCTCATGATCCCCAACGTTGCCCCCGCCCCAGCAGATTCCACCGCGACGCCGGCCCTTGCCCCGGCGGGCACCCCCGGAAAGGCAGCCCTCACCAGGTTCTCCCGGCACCGGCTTTTCGCCTCGCCGGGCGCCGTGGCCGGGCTCATCTGGCTGGCCGCCATAGTGGCCGCCTCCCTGACGGCGCCGCTCTGGCTGCCGTTCCGGACCGAGGACCAGGATTTCACCGCCGTCCTGTCCGGCCCCACCGCCGCGCACTGGCTGGGCACCGACGAACTGGGCCGCGACATCCTCAGCCGCATTTTCGCTGCCGCCGCCGGCACCCTGGGGACCTCAATGATCACGGTGCTGGTGGGCGTCGGCCTCGGGACCATCCTTGCGATGGCTGCGGCCGGGGCGGGCGACCGCGCCGAGGCGGTCATCAGCCGCGTCACGGAAGTCATGATGTCCCTGCCGGGAACCGTCATCATCCTGGCAGTGATCGGCGCCGTGGGCACCAACATCCCCCTCATCATGGCCATCCTGGGTGTCCTGATCTCCGCCGGCATCTACCGGGTGATGCTGGGCCAGGCGAAGTCCCTGCAGTCCCAGCTCTACGTGGATGCCGCCAAGGTGGACGGCATGGGTGCCCTGGGCATCAGCCTCCGCCACGTGTTCCCGGGCCTGGTCAACACCATTGTGGTCCAGGCCGCGCTGATCTTCGCCGTCGGCATGCTCATCCAGGCAGGCCTGGCGTTCATCGGCTTTGGCCCGCCCATCCCCGAGCCCAGCTGGGGCGGCATGATCCAGGGCGCTTCCCAGCACGTCTATGACGCGCCATGGATGATGGTCCCCACCGGCGTGGTGCTGGCACTGACAGTGCTGGCCGCCAACGCGATCGGCAACGCCCTGGGCAAGGCGCCCAACGCGGCCGCCTCCCACCTGCCCTCCGCCGCAGCGCGCCGCCAACGGGCCAAGGCAGTGTCCGCCGCGGGCGCCGCCGACGCGCCGGACGGCCTGGCGAAGGGCCTCCTCAGCGTCCGCAACCTCTCCGTAGGTGTGGACAACGGTGTCCGCCTGGTCACGGACGTCTCCTTCGACGTCGAGCAGGGCACCGTCCTGGGCCTGGTGGGCGAATCCGGTTGCGGCAAGACCATGACCGCGCTGGCGCTCCTGGGCCTGCTGCCCTCCGGCGTATCTGCAGCCGGCGGCCAGATCCTTTGGAACGGCATGAACCTTGCCGCCGCCACGGACAAGGAAATGGAAGGCATCCGCGGCCGGGACATCGCCCTGATCTCGCAGGAACCCATGCGGGCGCTGGACCCCATGTTCACCGTGGGCTACCAGCTCACCGCCACCATCCGGCGGCTCCGCGGCATGGGCCGGAACGCTTCCCGCGCCGAAGCCCTCAGCCTGCTGGAGAAGGTGGGCATCGTGGACGCCGCCGGGATCCTGAAAACCTACCCGCACCAGATCAGCGGCGGCATGGCCCAGCGCGTTGCAATCGCCCTGGCCCTGGCCGGGAAACCCCGGCTGCTGGTGGCAGACGAGCCCACCACCGCCCTGGACGTCACCGTCCAGGCCGAGATTCTCTCCCTGCTCCGGGGCCTGGTCAAGGAAACGGGGATGTCCGTGGTGATGGTGACGCACGACCTTGGTGTGGTGGCGGACATCTGCGACCAGGTGGCAGTGATGTACGCCGGCCAGGTGGTGGAAAACGGCCGGACGGCCGACATCCTCGATGACCCGCGGCACCCGTACACCCTCGCGCTGCTCGCCGCCGACCCGCACGCCAACCACACGGACATGCCCGAGCGCCTCGCCACGATTCAAGGCCAGGTCCCGCAGCCCAAGGACTGGCCCTCCGGCTGCCGCTTCGCGGCCCGCTGCCAGTTTGCCGGCTCGGCGTGCCTGGCTCCGGTTCCGCTGCTGTCCTCCGGAACCGGCTCCGGCCTGGTCCGGTGCGTCAAGGCGGACGAACTTGCCGTCGAAGGCCTGGACTGGGTGGCCACCGACGTGGCACCCCACCGGCTGCTGGACCTGTCCCCGAAACAGCTGAACGTCACCGAAAAGGACCTGGCATGAGCATCGAAACACCGGCCCGGACCGGCACCACCACGGCGCCCATGCTGGCGGTCAAGGACCTTGTGGTCCGCTACGGCCGCGGCCGGAAAGCCGCGGCTTCGCCGGCAGCCGTCGATGGCGTCAGCTTCGACATCGCGCCCGGCGAAACCGTGGGCCTGGTGGGGGAATCCGGCTCCGGCAAATCCACCATCGGCAAAGCCATCCTGGGCCTGCAGAAGGTCTCCGGCGGATCCATCGCCTACCAGGGCACGGACATCACCGCCGCCGGGCCCGGCCAGCGCCGCGCGCTTGGCGGGGAACTCCGGGCCGTCTTCCAGGACCCCAACTCTTCCCTGAACCCGCGCAACACTGTGGGCGCTTCCCTGATGGAACCACTCAAGCTCCGCGGCACCGCAGCGGCGGAAGCCCGGAGCAAGGCGGAAGACATGCTGGAACGCGTTGGCCTGCCGCGGGACGCGGTGGACCGCTACCCCAGCCAGTTTTCCGGCGGCCAGCGCCAGCGGATCTCCGTGGCCCGGGCCCTGATCTGCGATCCCAAACTGGTGGTCTGCGATGAGGCCGTCAGTGCGCTGGACCTCTCCACCCAGGCCCAGGTGCTGAACCTGCTCGCGGACCTCAGGGACGAGCGGGGCCTCAGCTACCTCTTTATTGCCCACGACATCGCCGTGGTCCGGTTCCTCGCCGAACGGGTGGTGGTCCTCTACCGCGGCCAGGTGATGGAAAACGGCCCCGCCGATGAGGTCACCGGCAACCCGCGGCACCCCTTCACGCAGGCGCTTGTGGCGGCTTCGCCCGTACCCCGCCCCGCCGAACAGGCCGCCCGCCGCGAGGCTCGCGAATCCCTGGGCATCCGCACCGGCGCGGCAGCCACTCCCGGGCCCGGCGGATGCCCGTTCCGGCTCCGCTGCCCCCTCGCCACGGACCTGTGCCGCGACGAACGCCCTGCCCTGCGGCGCGTCGGCGGCGCCGACGTAGCATGCCACTATGCCTGAACACCTTTTTCCACCCGCACTTTCAGAACGGATCCCCATGACGTCCACCCCGTGGCAGGCAGCCATGATCACGCCCACCCAGGAGTTCGACGGCGCCCCGCGGCTCCGGAAGGAGTTCGCCCTGGACACGGGCCACGGCGCCGTGGCCTCAGCCACCCTGCGGGCCACCGCCTTCGGCGTCTACGAGGCTTTCATCAACGGCAGCCCGGTAGGGGACGACGTCCTGAGCCCTGGCTGGAGCTCCTACGAATGGCGGCTCCGCTACCGCAGCTACGACGTCACCGCCCTGCTGGGACAGGAGAGCGTCCTCGGCGTGGAACTGGGCAACGGCTGGTACCGCGGCCGGCTGGCCTGGCACGGCGAGTCCAACCTGTACGGCAGTGAGCTGGGGTTTTTCGGCCAGCTGGACATCACCTTCGCGGACGGCCACGTCCAGACCGTCGCCTCCGATGACACCTGGCAGGCAGGCCCGTCCGCCACCACGTTCAACGACCTTTACGACGGGCAGGTTCTGGACGCCCGCCGGGTCCAGCCAGGCTGGTCGGCTCCCGGTTTCGCGGCAGCGTCCGACGGCGGGTGGGCCGGTGTGCGGACCCTGGCGTTCGACGCCGGCCGGCTGGCAACGCCGGTTGGCCCGCCCGTGGTGCGTACCGGCGTCGTCCGCCCCGTGGAAATCCTCACCTCACCCACCGGCAAAACGCTGGTGGACTTCGGCCAGAACCTGGTGGGCTGGCTGAGGTTCACCGTCCAGGGCGAGGCCGGCGCCGCGATCACCCTGCGGCACGCAGAGGTCCTTGAAGACGGTGAACTGGGGGTCCGGCCGCTCCGCTCAGCCAAGGCGGCGGACACGTTGATCCTCTCCGGTGGCAGCGACTTCTTCGAGCCCACCAAAACATTCCACGGGTTCCGCTACGCCGAGGTCACGGGCTGGCCCGGCACCCTCACCACGGATTCGCTCGAAGCCGTGGTGGTGCACTCGGAGCTGGAGCGGATCGGTGAGTTCGAATGCTCCAACCCGCTGGTGAACCAGCTGCACAGCAACATCGTGTGGGGGCTGCGCGGGAACTTCCTCGACCTGCCCACCGACTGCCCGCAGCGGGACGAACGGCTTGGCTGGACCGGCGACATCGGTGTGTTCGCCCCCACCGCCGCGTTCCTCTACGACGTGCAGGGCTTCCTGCAGGACTGGCTGCTGGACCTCGCCGCGGAGCAGGAAGCCGCGGACGGGCTGGTCCCCATCACCGTCCCGGACGCGCTGAAATACTGCCCGCAGCCGCCCGAATTCCCCAAACCCGAGTCCTCCGCCCTGTGGAGCGAAGCGTCAGTCTGGGTGCCGTGGGCGCTGTGGGAAGCCTACGGCGACCTCGGCGTGCTGCGGAACCAGTACGCCTCGATGGCCTCGCACACCCGCCGGGTGGAAACGCTGCTGTCCCCCGAAGGGCTGTGGGACCAGGGCTTCCAGTTCGGCGACTGGCTGGACCCGGACGCCGCGCCGGACCAGCCGTGGGCTGCCAAGGCCGACACCGGTGTGGTGGCCACCGCCTGCCTGTACCGGACGGCCCGGATCACTGCGGAAACGGCCCGGCTGCTGGGCAAACCGGAGGAATCGGAGTACTTCGAAGCGCTCGCGGCCCGCGTGCAGCGGTCGTTCGCCAAGTACTACGTGGCCGCTGACGGCACCATCCACAGCGACTGCAGCACCGTGTACGCGCTGGCCATCGCGTTCGACGTGCTGGAAACCCCGGAACTGCGCGACTTCGCCGGCAACCGCCTGGCCCAGCTGGTCCAAAAGAACGGCTACCGCGTGTCCACCGGATTCGCCGGGACGCCGTTCATCACCCACGCGCTCACGGACACTGGCCACCTGGAAGACGCGTACCGGCTCCTCCTGGAGGAGCAGTGCCCGTCCTGGCTGTACCCCGTGACCATGGGTGCCACCACGGTGTGGGAACGCTGGGATTCGATGCTTCCGGACGGATCCATCAACCCCGGCGAGATGACCAGCTTCAACCACTACGCCCTGGGGGCCGTGGCGGATTGGATGCACAAGGTGGTGGGCGGCATCAGGCCGCTGGAGCCGGGCTACGCCAGGATCCTCATTGCCCCGCAGCCCGGCGCCGGCATCGACTGGGCCCGGACCAGCCTCGCGACGCCCGCGGGGCAGGTCCGGGTTGATTGGCGGATGGTGGACGGCCGGCTGGCCGTGGAGGCCACCGTCCCGGCCGGCGTGAGCGCCGACGTCGACCTGCCGGGCCGGGAACGGTTCACCGTCCAGGGCGGCAGCCACGTGTTTTAGCCCTTGACGGCGCCCTGCGTGACACCTTCCATGACCCAGCGCTGGCAGAACAGGTAGACGATGATGGCCGGCGCCATGGCCATCAGGTACGACGCGAAGGACACGTTGTAGTTGTTGCTGAACTGCGTCTGGAAGATGCTCTGCACCACTGGGAGGGTCTGCAGGGCGGGGTCCGAGGTGATCAGCGACGGCATCATGAAGTCGTTCCAGGAGGCCAGGAAGGCGAAGATCCCCACGGTGGCGCTCATGGGCGCCAGCAGCGGGAAAATGAGCTGCCAGAACGTCTGCCAGGTGCTGGCGCCGTCGATCCTGGCGCTTTCCTCCAGTTCCGTCGGGATGGAACGGAGGAACGCCGTGAACAGCAGGATGCTGAAGCTGAGCTGGAACATGATGTGCAGCAGGACCACGCCGGCGGGGTTGTCCAAGCCCACCAGGCCGGTCAGCTGGATCTGGGGGAGCGCCACCACGGGGAACGGGATGAACATCGCAGCCAGAAGGTAGAAAAACGAATACCGGAACAGTTTGCGGTCCCAGTTCCGGGAAATGGCGAACGAGGCGAGGGCACCCAGGATGACGGTACCGGCGACGGTGCCGGCCGTGATGAGGACGGTGACGGCGAAGGCTGCAGGGAAGTTGGTCAGGTTCCAGGCGGTGGTGAAGCCTTCGAGGCTGAACGGTGCGGGCAGGGAGAAAG
The DNA here is from genome assembly GCF_001238605.1 of Arthrobacter sp. ZBG10. Lineage (NCBI taxonomy): Bacteria > Bacillati > Actinomycetota > Actinomycetes > Micrococcales > Micrococcaceae > Arthrobacter > Arthrobacter sp. ZBG10. The sequence continues at coordinate 51,220 of NZ_LFQH01000014.1, forward strand.
CGTTGCCGTCCACTGCCTGCGCCTGGGTTTTGAACGCCATGGAGATGGTCACGTACAGCGGCACCACAACGGTCAGCGCGCACAGCACCAGGATGGTGGTCAGTGGCCAGTTGGCCTTGTCGCCCCGGCTCCGGGGTGACGCTGCGGCGCGGCGGGGTGCCTTGGTGCCGGCGGCCGTCGCGGTTTCGGCGCCCTCGATGGCGGGGGTGTTGAGGATGGTCATCAGAGCGCGTTCCTTCCGCGGGTGATCCGGAGCTGGAGCAGGGAAATGGCCACCACGATGATGAAGAACATGGCGGCGTTGGCCATCTGGTAGGCGTAGTCGCCACCGGTGAACCCGGTGACGATGGTCATGGGGATGCTCCGGGTGGCGGTCCCGGGGCCGCCGTTGGTGAGACCCACAATCACGTCATAGGCGTTAAGGAAGTTCTTGAAGCCCAGCAGGACGTTGATCACGATATAGCCGGCCACCAGGGGCAGCGTGATCCGGACCAGCTGCGCGAACTTGCCGGCGCCGTCCAGGTCGGCGGCCTCATAAACGTCGCCGGGGATTGCCAGGAGGCCGGCGATGTAGATCAGCAGCGTTCCGGGAATGGCCTGCCAGGTGGTGACAAGGACGACGCCGATCCAGGCCAACTCAGGATTGGCCAGGATGCTTTCACTCAGCCAGCCCACGCCGGCCGCCCGCCCCAGTTCCGGCAGCGAGTTGGAGAACAGGAAGTTGAAGACGTAGGCGATGATGATGCCGGAGATGACCATGGGGATCACGAAGACCGCGCGCAGGCTGGTCTTCAGCCTGATCTTGGCAGTGAGCCCCACCGCCAGGAGGAAGGCCAGGACGTTCACCAGGACCACCGTCACGGCCGCGAAACCGAAGGTGAACAGGTAGCTGGCCAGGACGGCGGGGTCGGAGAACAGGGCAACGTAGTTGATCAGGCCTACAAAGTCCCAGTCGCCGAACCCGATGGAGTTGGTGAAGCTGAAGAAGATGCCGATGATGGCCGGCAACGTGATGGAGAGGGTGAAGAGCACCAGGCTCGGGACGAGGAACGCGTAGTAGATCTTCTCCACTTTGCGTTTGGGGCGGGGGGAAAGTGTTGTTGCTGTCATCGCCTGTTCTTTCTGTCCGTCAGCGGCGGAGCGCCAGGCGCGCCCAGTCCGCGTCCAGGGTGCTCAGGGCTTGGGTGGCATCGCCGCCAAGGGCGATTCCCTGGATGTAGTTCTCGGTGGGAATGGTGAGCGGGATGGCCTTGGAGGGTCCCTGGTAGAAGTCCCCGGCCTCGAAATAGTCCCTCATTCCGGTGATGCGGGGGTCCGTGGCCGGTGCAGCGTCGGTGGTGGTGCCGTAGCCCAGTTGGGCAGCGTTGTATTTGTCCATCACGTCCTGCCGGAACAGGTAGCTGAGGAATTTCCGGGCTGCATCCTTGTGCTTGGATGCCTCGGGGATCCAGGCGGCGAGGTCGATGTTGACCCGCACCTCCAAGTCCTCCGGGTTTTCCGTCATGGGCAGCGGGAACGTGCCCAGTTCCAGGGACGGGGCGGTCTTGGCGATCTCACCGAAAGCCCACGGGCCCTGCAGGTACATGGCCGACTCACCCTTGGCGAACGCCAGGTTACCGTCGCCGTACCCCTTGCTGGCGGCGTCGGCGTTTGTGTAGTTGTCGATCAACTGCTTCATGCGGCTGACCGGCTCCTTGAAGTCCTTCTGGAAGGAGGCAGGGCTGTCCGGCCCAACCTCCGTGCCCAGTTCGTTCATGGCCTTGTAGAAGTCCGCCACGTCCACTTCGCCGCCTACGGTGTAATCGAACCAGCCCTGCGCCGCGGTCCAGGGGTCCTTGAACGTTCCATAGAAGGGGGTGATGCCGGCGGCCTTGAGCTTCTCGCAGGCAGCCGTCAGCTCCGCGTACGTGGTGGGGACTTCGATGCCCTGTTCCTTGAAGATCTGCTTGTTGTAGATCACCGATGCCGCCATCACGGAGTACGGCAGCACGCTGGTCCGGCCGGGGTAGGAGGCGTACTGGGTCACCAGGTCCTGGACTTCGGGGAGGATCCGGCCTGCTTCGGGCATGTCGCTGAGGTCGCTGAGGGCGCCCCGCTCCATAAAGCGGGCCATTTCCATGTTGTAGTTCAGCAGGCCCAGATCCGGCGGGTTTCCCCGGAGGAAGCCTGCCTGCAGGTTGGAGGACGAATCGAGGACGATCTCGACGTCGTCGTTGGCGGCGTTGTACTCCTTGATGAGTTCGCGGAAGTACGGGATTGCCTCGGGTTTGGAGAGGTGGAACCTCACGGTTTCCGGGGCGTCCGCGCTGCTGCAGGCGGAGAGGCCTGTTCCGAGCATCAGGACGCCCAGGAGTGGGGCGAGGATTTTTGCGCTACGGCGTCGGGGCACGGGGAGGATCCTTTCGGGGGCCGGTGTCGGCTCAGGTGTTGTTTCGGCTATTAGATTTAGCTTGCGAATCAACTGTCCTGCGACAATGATGCAGTACAGAACCGACGCGGTCAAGGATTGGCAGTGATGACGGACACAGGAATTGCCGCCCCGCGCGCCAGCCTGCAGGCAATGCTGAATTTTGTGTGGGCGGCGGAAGCCTTCGTGAGTACGGACGCGATGGCGGCCACGGGACTGACGCGTTCCACAGCCATCGAGGCGTTGGACGGGCTAATCAGCCTTGGCCTCCTTGAGGAGCTTCCCAATGCCCGCGCCACCGGTGAATACAGCAAGGGCAGGCCGTCGCGGCGGTTCGCCTTCCGCCCCGGGGCTGCCGTGGTGGTGGGCCTGGACGCGGGCCGGACCCACCTCACCACCACCATCGCCGACCTTTCGGGAAACCCCCTGGCGCGGCAGACCGTCCGGCTTGACGTTGACAGCGGCGCCGCGGAACGGCGGGTGGCCGTGGTGTCCGCCATCGATGCGGCCCTGCTCGAGGCCGGCCGGGAACGCAACGAGGTCCTTGCGGCCGGCGTCGGCGTCCCGGCGCCGGTGGATGCCGTTGGCGCATCGCCGCGCCAGGAGGGCGGCTTCTGGCAGCGGATGAATCCCGGCCTGCAGCAGCTGCTGGAGGAGTGGGTGCCCATTGTCCGGATCGAGAACGACGCATCGCTGGCCGCCATCGCCGAGGGCAGCGTGGGGGCGGCCGTAGGTCTGCGGCATTTTGTGGTGTTGCTCGCCGGGGACCGGCTGGGCGCGGGAGTAGTGGTGGATGGCCGCCTGCTGAAGGGCAAGCACGGCGGTGTGGGCGAGATGATGGCCTTCGACTACGTTTTTGGGGTTGAGTCGGTGGTGGGGATCGGCCTGCAGCTGGCCGACTGGGTCCGCGAAGCCAAGGCGGCCGGCGATCTTCCGTCCGGACATCCCCTGGCGCCGGTGGCGGCCGCGGACCTTACGGGCCGGATGGTCCTGGACCTTGCCCGATCCGGGGATGCCTGGACGCGGGCCCTGGTGGAGCGCGCGGGAGCGCTCCTCGCCCGGGTAACCGGCGTTTTTGGCAGCCTGTACGACCCGGAGCGGGTGATTGTGGCCGGGGCGGTGGTGGAGGGTCTGGATGAGGTGCTGGCCGTGGCGCAGGACTTGCTGCCCGGGGAAATCAACCTGCCAGCCCCGGAGCTGCTGCTGTCCGCGCTCGGCGCCACGTCTGTGGCCACCGGGGCCGTGCACGCAGCCCTCGAAGCGGCCCGCAGTGACGTCCTGCGATTGGGGCGCCCGGTCGCTTCCGCCCGGCCGCCCGGTGCGATGAACTAGGAGGAGGCGCGCCAACGGCCGGAACGCAAGGTTCCGGCCGTCGGACTTCGTGTTGACGTGCCGCCTGGGCTTAGGCGCGCGCTGATTCCTGAAGGTATTCCTCATCTTCGGCGACGTTTGAGTTCCGGCCCAGGGCCAGGCCCACCATGGTGAGGACACAGGCCACCGTCAGGTAGATGGCCACGGGCAGCCAGCTGTTGTAGGCGCCCATCAGGAGGGTGAACATAAATGGCGCCACGGCGCCGCCGATGATTCCGGCAAAGGTGTACGCCAGCGAGCTGCCGGTGGAGCGGAGGCGCGGGCTGAACTGTTCCACCACGAACGCGGCCTGCGGGCCGTACATAAAGGAGTGGAACACCAGGCCCAGCACGGTGCCGATGATCAGGACCGTAGCGGACTTTCCCTCAAGGGCTATGAAAAAGACGAAGGCCCAGACGGAGGCGCCCACCGCGGCGATGCCGTAGACGAGGCGACGGTTGATCCGGTCTGAGACCGCGCCGGCCAGGGGCATGGTGAAGAGCTGGACGGCCGATCCGATCAGGACGGCCACCAAAACCTGGCCGCGGTCGAAGCCGAGCTTCTGGATGCCGTAGGTGAGTGTGAAAACGGTGCACAGGGCGTAGAGCACGTCCGGGCCGATGCGGCTGAGGATGGCTGCGGCGAGGGGCCGGCGCTGGGTGCGGAGGACTTCCTTGATGGGGGCGTTGGGCTTTTCGCCGCGGGCTTCGAGGGCCTTGAAAACGGGGGTGTCTTCCAGCCGCAGCCGGATCCAGAGTCCGAAGGCCACCAAAACTGCGGAGACCAGGAACGCAATCCGCCAGCCGTAATCCACGAAAGCTTCCTCGGACAGCATCAGCGTCAGTACCGCCAGGGCGCCGTTGGCCATCAGGTTGCCGGCGGGCGGGCCGATCTGGGCGGCGGAGGCCCAGAAACCACGACGACGGGGATCACCGAATTCGCTGGACAGCAGCACGGCGCTGCCCCATTCGCCGCCCACGCCGACTCCCTGGGCGAAGCGGAGCAGTACCAGTGCGATCGGTGCGGCGATGCCGATGGTGCCGTAGGCGGGCAGCAGGCCGATCAGGAACGTGGCCACGCCGATCAGCATCAGTGTGATGACCAGGACCTTTTTCCGGCCGATCTCGTCACCCAGGCGGCCGAAGATGATGCCGCCGACGGGCCGGGAAATGTAGCCCACGGCGTAGGTGGAGAAAGCGAGGAGGGTGCCCGTAAGGGGATCTGCGGCGGGAAAGAAGATGAGCGGGAAAACGATGGCGGCCGCTGCCGAGTAGACGGCGAAATCGTAGAATTCAAGCGCGGTGCCCGTAAGGCTGGCGGCGAAGGCTTTGTACATATCCTTGCGGCGCACCACGGGGGCTGTGGTCTCAGGCGCCGGGGCTGGGTTGGTGGCCATGGGTGTCCTCCAGGGTGGATGCGTTGCTGCGGACCGCCGGGGCGGGAAGGGTGCCTGCGCCGCGGGCCGGGGGGTGCCGAGGGGCAGCGGTGGGGAGTTCCCGGCGGAGTACGGCTGCCGGGCAGTGCTGGTCAGGTTGTTGAACAATCTGAGGTTGTTGAACAATCTAATGTGAAGTGGGCCACTACGTCAAGGGGGTGGCTCCTGGCAGTGGGCGGCGCTCCGGCACGTCACGCGAAGCCTCCGGGCCGGGAACAGCAAATGCCGATGCGTGCAGGACGACTTGGCCCCGCCCTAAGACCGAGGCGAATCCACCCGCCCCCGTTAGCCGTGACTGTTCACGTGGCGGCGATCAGGCGCGCACCTGTAGGCCGATGGGCTTATCCGACTTGCCGCCCAGTCACAAAAGCGATGAACCCGTTGCCTGAAGGCCTCAGGTTTTCGGGGCACTCCGAGCCTGCTGCTCGCCGCCCCAGCGTTCCAGTGCGTTGATCGCCTCGCGCAGGGTGAGGCCCTTGTCGGTCAACGCGTAGGCCCGTGTGTTGTGCCGAAGGGGTAGGCGGGACAATAGGCCGGCGGCCTCGAGCTCACGCAGGCGGGTCGCAAGCATGTTGGTTGGCACTCCCAGGTCGCGCTGCAGATCGCCGTAGCGCTGCGGCCCGTCGAGCAGCTGCCCCACGATAAGCAGGGCCCACCGCGCTCCGACGACGTCGAGGGCCGCGGCGAGGTCGCTCACGCGGTCGGATCGACGTCCGGCTTCATCCAAAACGGCGAGTAGTGGTAGCCGTCGGGGTCGTCGAACTGGCGCTGGTACATGAAGGGGTAGTCGTCGGTGTCGCCGATCCGCCCGCCGGCGGCGCCGGCGCGTTCGATGAGCCCGTCCACTGCCTCCCGGCTGCCGAGGTCGAAGGAGACGGTGACCTTCGAGGGGGTGTCCGGCCCGCCGACCAGCTCCTCAGCGCCACCGACGCTCGCGTACATCTCGCGGCTGCCGAGCATGACGTACTGCTCGGGCGCGATCGCGAAGCAGGACACGTTGTGGTCTGACATCTCGGTGTTGAGGTTCCAGCCAAGGGCGGTATAGAAGGCTGTGGAGCGCTCGACGTTCTCAACCGGGCAGGTGATGAAAAGGCTCATGACGTCATACTTGCATTTTGCAAGTATGACGTCAAGACCCAGCCGCGCTTTGCAACCTTGGGGGACGATGGAGCCTACTTAGCGCTAGGCCCGGGTGATCCGGGACCAGATCATGCGTTCGGCATGCCAACCCGGGGGGCATAGCGCACCGCCAACTATCAGCCCTGACCCAGGAAGCTGCCCTCCGCTGACGGATCGGAGGAGAAAAGGCGAACCTCCGCTTTTGTCCCTCCGCGCACGGTGAGCAGGGTCGGGTCCCGCCACACGTCCCGGGCGCACCTATAGGCAACGCAACGCAACGGTTCCGGGACGTGCTCTCAGCGTGCGGGAATCTCAGGGTACTGCTCCCGCGCGGCCCACGCGCTGCTCGTGGATACATTCCCCCGGATCGCCCACCGGCCCACGGCAGCGGCAGCCCCCACAGTGGCCCATAACCCCAGCAAACCCGGGTGCCAGCCCAGTCCCAGCAACCCGCCCAGCCCCCAAAAGACCAGGGTGGGCGCGGCAAAAAATGCACCGACATGGATCCACTGGCGCCGCACGGGACGGAGCAGGAAGGCCAACACCCACGCGAGCGGAGCGCCCGCCAAAAGGGCGGTCCCATAACCGTAAAAGAGCGCCAGCGGCACGACTCCCCAGCCGGTCCACGCGTCGGTCCCGGAGCGGAAGGCCGTGACCACGTGGGATATGGCGATGATGGTGGCCAACAGGCCCACCCACAGAGTGGTGGTGATCAGCCAGCCCTTGATGAAGGCAGGCGCCTGCAGGACCACCTGCTCTTTCGCCGGCCCCGGCACGTCCCCCAACGTCATGCCCCTAGCCTAGTGCCGGGCGTCAGCCTTCTGAATGGGTCCGCACGTCTGCGCTGGCTTCCGCCTTGTAACCCAGGTTCCTGGAGACGGCCCTGGCTGCCGCGCGCACCGCCGGGGCCAGGACGTTTGGGGGTGTGGCACCGTCCGGCACCACAATGGACAGCGCCGCCACCACAGTGCCCTGGGCGTCGAAGACCGGCGAGGCCACCGACACCGTGGTGGACGGCAAGGTCCGGCGGATCATGGCAATGCCCGTCCGGCGCACGTCGGACAATGTCCGGCGAACCTGCCCCTCCGGCATAACCGCCACGCCGGGTTCGAGTTCAGGTGGTTTGCGCAGCATGGTTTCCTGGAACTGCTGGTCAGCGCCGGCCAGCAGCACCAGCCCGATGGCCGTGGTCCGCAGCGGGGCCCGCCCGCCAACCCGGTAGGCCACCTCGGTAGCATCCTTTCCGGACAGCCGCTCGATCAGCACCGCCTGTTCGTTGTCCCGCACTGCCAGCAGCACGTGGTGCCGGGTGACCTCAAAAAGGTCCTCCAGGTAAGGCAAAGCGATTTCGCGTACCCCGTGCCCCCGCGGCGACAGGGATGCCACTTCCCAAAGCCTGACCCCCACAACGTACCGGCCGTCGTCGAGCCTCTCCAGCGCGCCCCACGCCACCAGGCGGGCGATCAGCCGCAGCGCTGTGGGGGCCGGCATGTCCGCGTGGCGCGCCAGCTCCGACAGTGTCAGCGCCCGGCGCCGGTCCGAAAAGACAGCGAGCAGGCTCAGGGCGCGGTCCACCACCGGTTCGCCCTGCTTGGGCCGCTTGCCGCGGGCGGGAGGAGCGTCTGAATCCGGAGGGACTGCCATGGCCGCCTTCGATGCTGGGGGATACGTGAGCTGTCCCACAATACTATTCCAACCAATGAAAGCTCCCTGTGGTGAAGATGCTGCGGGAACGGAAGCTGGAACTCCCAGCACCCCACGCCCAGGAGCCTGCCGCATGACCGCCACCAGTCTCGACGCCGACGTCGAACACGCCCTTTCCACGCTGCCGCTTGAAGACAAGGTTGCGCTGATCAGCGGCGACGGGCTCTGGTCCACCCGCGCGGACGCCCGGCTGGGACTGCCGCGGGTGATCGTCTCGGACGGTCCCGTGGGCGTGCGCGGGCACAGGGAGAACGAACAGCACGGCTCGGCCAACTTCCCGTCCGGAACCGGGCTGGCGGCGTCGTGGGACCGGAGCCTCCTGGAGCGCATCGGACGCCAGCTCGCCGCCGAAGCCCGCCGCGCGGAGGTGGATGTGGTCCTGGGCCCCACCATCAACCTGCACCGTTCACCCCTGGCCGGCCGCAACTTCGAGTGCTATTCGGAGGATCCGCTGCTGACCGGCGACCTGGCCGCCGCGTACGTGACCGGCATCCAGTCCCTGGGGATCGGTGCCTGCCCGAAGCATTTTGTAGCCAACGAGGCCGAAACTGACCGGACGAAAGTGAACAACGTGCTCGCGGCCCGAACCCTTCGCGAGGCCTACCTGGCGCCGTTCGAAAATGTGGTCCGGAACGCGCGGCCGTGGATGGTCATGGCCGCGTACAACGGCGTCAACGGTGCGCCCATGACCGAGAACGCGCTGGTGGCGGAGCCGCTGAAGGGGGAGTGGGGCTTCGACGGTGCCGTAGTCTCCGACTGGCACGCCGTGTATTCCACCACCGGATCGGCGCTTGCGGCCACGGACCTGGCCATGCCCGGACCGGAGAAGCTGTGGGGTGCGGCGCTGGTTGAGGCCGTCCGGTGCGGGCAGGTCGCGGAGGCGGAGATCGACCGGAAAATCCGCCGCCTGCTGACGCTGGGCCGCAGGGTCACCGCCGGCCGGAACCAAGCGATTAACCCGTCCGACGCCGGTCCGCTGGCCCGGGCGGCCGCCGCTGCAGGGACGGTCCTGCTGGAGAACCGGGACGGCGTGCTGCCCTTGCGGCCGGCAGGGCCCACCTCGATCGCACTGATCGGGCCGGCAGCACTGGAACCCCGCACGCAGGGCGGCGGCAGCGCCTCGGTGTATCCCGACTACACGGTTCCACCCGCGGCAGGGCTCCGGAACGCGCTGGGCGAAGGCGTCCGGGTCACCACCACGCAGGGTGCCTGGCTCGCCGATGGCCTCCGCGAACCCCGGCCCGGTGAGTGCACCTTTGATGGCGCACCCGTGCAGCTGCGCTGGCTGGACGCTGCCGGTGCCGTCCTGGAAACGCAGGCAGGCCGGCTGACCACGCTGACGCGGGGCCGGACCGGCGTCCCCGCCGGGGCGGCCGCCGTCGAACTTTCCACCCTGTTCACCCCGCACCTGTCCGGGAGCTGGCAACTCGGCTACAAGGGGATCGGCCTGGGCGAGGTGACGGTGGACGGCGTTCCCGTAGCCACCGCCGATTCCAGGGACCGTGCCGGCAACCTCGAGGAGGTGCTCATTGGCGCCCCTGACGTCAGCGGCCCCGTTGAACTGACGGCGGGCACGGCCATCCACGTGGCCCTCCGCTTCACCTGGGCCGGCGACTTTATGCTTTTCCGCGTGGGGCTGGGTGTGGCCGAGCCCCGCCTCTCGCAGGACGCGGAAATTGCCGCCGCCGTGCAGGCCGCCCGGGAGGCTGAGGTGGCCGTGGTGATGGTGGGGACTTCCGGCGCCGTGGAAAGTGAGGGCTTCGACAGGACCTCCCTCCGGCTTCCCGGCGCCCAGGATGAATTGGTGGCCGCGGTGATCGCAGCCAATCCGCGCACCGTGGTGGTGGTCAATGCGGGCGCCCCGGTGGAAATGCCCTGGCGCCATGACGCGGCGGCGGTGCTGCTGGTCTGGTTCCCGGGCATGGAAATGGGCAACGCCCTGGCGGATGTTCTGCTGGGCGCAGTGGAGCCCGGCGGGCACCTGCCCACCACCTGGCCCGCGGTGCTGGCGGACGCGCCCGTCACCACTACCGCCCCCCGGGACGGCGAACTGGCTTATACGGAAGGAGTGCACCTGGGCCATCGCGGCTGGGCGCGGCAGGAGCCAGCCCCCGCGTACTGGTTCGGCCATGGGCTGTCCTACACCACGTTCGCCGTGTCCGCCTTTTCGCTGCGGCACGCGGGCGCCGGTGTTTCCGCTGTCCTCACCGTTAAGAACACCGGCACCAGGGCCGGCAAATACGTGGCGCAGGTTTACGCCTCGGCGCCCGGCTCCGAGGTTGACCGGCCGGCGTTCTGGCTGGCCGGTTTCGGGACCGTTCAGCTCGCCGCCGGGGAATCGGCCGACCTTGAGGTGCTCCTGCCCGTCCGGAGTTTCGAGTACTGGGACGAGGAAACGGGCTGGGTGCTGGAACCGACCCTGTTCCAGCTGGCCCCGGCCTCCGACGCCGGTCAGGCCGCCGGCGCCCTGGCAGGACCTCTGGCCGCCCACTGGGACGGGGCCATCGCATGACCCGCCCGCCCGGGCTGCGGGGCGTTGCACGAACAACCGTGCCGCGCCCGTCCCCGGCGCCTCCCTCCCTCCGGTCTAGACCCGGCACCCAGCCTTTCGTTGCCGCCGCCGGCGGCAACCGGACCACAGCACCCGCAAGGAGCACCCCATGACCCGCAGCGACACGGCTGTCCAGCCGTCCCTGAACGACCCGGCCCTGAATGACCCGGCCCGCCCCGGCGGGGCGCCGGTCCCGCCGTTCCCCGTCTTTGACGCCCCAGGAATCCCGGTGGAGGTGTCGGACGTTTCCGCGGTGCACAGCGAAGTGACCTACGCCCGCATCCTCGGCTTCCGGCCCCTGAAAATGGACATCTGGCTGCCCCGGCACGCCACCGGCCCTGTACCGCTGGTGCTGTGGGTGCACGGCGGCGCCTTCCAACTGGGGGACCGGCGGGAACTGCCGCCCACGTTCGCCCCGGACTCGGTGTTCCGGCTGCTCAACGAGGCAGGCCTTGCCTGCGCCACGGTGGACTACCGGCACAGCCTCGAAGCACCGTTCCCTGCCCAGCTCCACGACCTCAAAGCCGCCGTCCGGTACCTCCGCGCCTTCGCCGGGGACCTGGGGGTGGATCCCGGCCGGTTCGGCGCCTGGGGCGAATCCGCCGGTGGGCACCTGGTGGCGCTGCTGGGCCTCACCGGCGACCGGGAGGACCTGCACGGCGGCCTTGGTGCGCAGGGGCACTCAAGCGCCGTGCACGCCGTCGTCGATTTCTACGGCGTCTCCTCGCTGGTGGACATCCCGCCCATGCACATGCCGGCCGGAATGTTCCCGGCGGCCCTGACCGCTGCCGTGCCGCCGGGCATGTCCCTGCAGCCCGAACAGATGCTGGTGGGGGGCTCCGCCGACCCGGCACTGCTGGCCGCTGCCAGCCCGGTCAGCTACGTGACCGCGGATTCAGCGCCGTTCCTGCTGGTCCACGGCGACAGTGACGGCCTGGTGCCGCATTCCCAGACGGACCTCCTGGCGGCTGCGCTCGCCGGCGCCGGGGTGGAGCACGAGGTGGTCACGGTCCAGGGTGGTGACCACTGCTTCTTCGGCGCCGAGGACCAGTTGGACGCCATCCTGGCCACCGCGGTGTCCTACTTCTCCCGGAAGCTCGGCCGGCAGTGACGGTGCCTGAGCCGTCGCGTCAACCGGAGCCTGACACCGGCCCGGCGCCCGATGCAGGCTTCGCCCAATACCTGGCCTCGCCGGCCGGCCCCCTGGTCCTGGACTCCGGCGCGCTCCGGCTGGCAGGGCCGGACGTCCCCATCCGCACCGTCACCGCCGAGGGCAGGCACGGCCCCGTCAACATCCGGATCTACGGCCATCCTGCCGGCTCCGGCGCCGCCGGGCTGGTGTGGCTGCACGGCGGCGGGTTCGTCAGCGGCACCGTGGACATGCCGGAATCCGACTACCTCGCCCGGGTTTTAGCGGCGGCCGGCACCCCGGTGCTGTCAGTGGATTACCGGCTGGCGCGCGATGGTGTGTGCTTCCCCGTCCCCCATGATGACGCCCTGGCCGGCTGGTTCTGGGCGCGCCGGAACGCTGAAAGCCTGGGCCTGGCCCCGGAGCTTCTGTGCCTGGGCGGTGCCGGCGCCGGTGGGAACCTGGCGGTTGGGGCTGCGCTGTACCTGGTGGATGCAGGCAAACCGCTGCCCGCCAAGCTCCTGCTCGCGTACCCGTTCCTGCATCCGGACCTGCCCGCCCCGGCCGGCGGGCTGGCCGCGGACGTGATGGCCGGGCTGCCGCGCCAACTGCGGTTCACCCTGGAGGACTGCATCCGGACCGCCGAGAACTACGTGGGCGGACCGGTGAGCATGGCACCGTCCTACGCGATGCCCGGCTACGCGGACCCCACGGGACTTCCACCCACTGCGCTGCTGGCCTGCGAGTTTGACGATGCCCGCGGTTCCGCCGAGGTGTTTGCCGCCGCCTTGGAACAGGCAGGCGTTCCAGTTTCCTACTTCCTGGCCCGCGGCGCCGTCCATGGCCACCTCAACCATGCGGCAGGTCTCCCCGAAGGTAGACCGGCGCTGGATTTCCTGGCTGCGGAACTGGCCCTGGCGGGCGCAGCGTGAGCCCGTCCGCGGCCGGCACCCCCGTGATCCCGGGGTTCTTTCCCGACCCCACCGTCTGCCGGGTGGGCGGGGACTACTACCTGGCCTCCTCAAGCTTCGAATACTTTCCCGGGGCGCCTGTCTTCCACAGCCGTGACCTCGTGGCGTGGGAGCAGGTGGGCAACATCCTGACCCGCCGCACCCAGTTCGCCGCGGGTGACCGCCGTGGGTCCGGCGGGATCTTCGGTTCAACGCTCCGCCACCACAACGGGCAGTTCTGGTTCATCACCACAAACATGAGCGACTTCGGCGGCGGCCACCTGCTGTTCCGTGCCACAGACCCGGCAGGGCCCTGGAGCGAGCCTGTCCAGATCGCCGGGACGCTGGGGATCGACCCGGACATCGCCTGGGACCAGGCCGGAAACTGCTACCTCACCTGGGTGGGTTTTGGCCCGGGTCCCGAAGCGTCGGGCATCGTCCAGGCCCGTCTCGACACTGCCGGCGGGCACCTGCTCGAAGCTCCCCGAAAGGTTTGGCAGGGCACCGGGCTGGCGTTCCCCGAAGGTCCGCACCTCTACCAGGTGGGGGACTGGTGGTACCTGATGCTGGCCGAAGGCGGCACCGAGCGGGGCCATGCGGTGTCCATCAGCCGCAGTACCTCACCTGCCGGGCCGTTCGAAGCCTGTCCCGGCAACCCCATCCTGAGCCACCGCAGCCTTGACACCCCGGTGCAGAACACCGGGCATGCGGACCTTGTGCAAAAGCCGGACGGGACCTGGGCTGCGGTTTACCTGGGCGTCCGGACCGGCGGGGCCAGCCCGGGATATCACGTCCTGGGCCGGGAAACGTTCCTTTCCGGCGTCACCTGGCAGGACGGTTGGCCCGGTTTCGACCAGGCCGGCTACCAGGTTCCGGCGTCGGACCATTCGTTTGTGGAGGACTTCGCCGCACCGGAACTGCACCCGCGCTGGGTATCACCGGGCGACGAACCGGCATCATTCATATCCCGTCCGGCGGCGGACGGCGGCCTGGAGTTGGCTGCCGGCGGGCCGGACAGCCCGCGACTGCTGGCAACCCGCCTCCGGGATGCGGACTGGACCTGCCGGGCCGCGTTCCGTGCCGTCGATGCCGGCGCCGAACTGGTGCTGCGGATCGACAGCAGGCACTGGTACGCGGTCCGGCTGGGGCAGGGCCTGGTGCAGGCCGTCGCCCGGATCGGGCCCCTCACGCAGGAACTCGCGACGGCGGCCCCCCACCCGGGTGAAGCCGTGCAGTTGGAGATAAGCTCCGCGCCGCCCGCCCGGGCCGGGCAGCCCGGCCAAAACGTTGGACCCGACGAGGTGGTCCTCGGCTTCCGGCAGGCAGGACACCTCACCGAGCTGGCCAGGCTGGATGGCCGCTATCTTTCCACCGAGGTGGCCGGCGGCTTCACGGGCAGGGTCATTGGTGTGTCCGCGCTGGGCGGGCCGGCGGTTCTTGACCGGTTCGAGTATCTGTCCGCGGCTGCTGCGCCCGGAACCTGATCCACTGGCCTGCAGCCGGTGGGGTGCCGGCTGCCTGCCTGCAGGCAGCCGGTGGCGTGCTTCGTGACCGGATGCCGTCACGAACTGGCGGCCGGTGCCCGGCAGTGGCACCATAATTTGATGCTTGAGGCAACTAAATCCCCGTCCCGACCCGAAGAGGGACCCCTGAACCCCGCGTTGGCGGCCGAAGCCAAAATCGCCAGGATCGCGGTCACCGTGTTCCCCCTCCTGGTGGTGGCCGCCGGCCTGGCCGGGTTTTTTGCCCCGGGGGCCTTCAAGCCCATGGCGCCCAGTGTCCCGTACCTGCTGGGCATCATCATGTTCTGCATGGGCCTCACCCTGACGCCGCCGGACTTCGCTGCAGTGATCCGCCGCCCCTGGGCCGTGGCGCTGGGGATCGTGGCCCACTACGTGATCATGCCGGGTGCCGGCTGGCTGATTGCCACGGCACTGAATCTGAGCCCCGAACTGGCGGTGGGCCTGATCCTGGTGGGCTGCGCGCCGTCCGGCACCGCGTCGAATGTGATGGCTTTCCTTGCCAAGGGCGATGTGGCGCTTTCGGTGGCCGTGGCGTCGGTGTCCACCCTCATCGCCCCGATCGTCACCCCGCTGCTGGTCTTGTTCCTGGCCGGCTCCTACCTCCAGATCGATGCCGGCAGCATGGTCCTGGATATCCTGAAGACGGTGCTGCTGCCGGTGATCGCCGGGCTGCTGGCCCGGCTGCTGCTCAGGAAAGCCGTGGCGAAGGTCCTCCCCGCACTGCCCTGGGCGTCCGCCGTCGTAATTTCACTGATTGTTGCCATTGTGGTGGCGGGCAGCGCGGACAAGATCGTGGCCGCGGGCGGGATCGTGTTCCTTGCTGTGGTGCTGCATAACGGCTTCGGACTGGGGCTGGGCTACCTCGCCGGCAAGGTGGGCAGGCTCGATGCGCGGGCCCGCCGCGCCCTGGCGTTCGAGGTGGGAATGCAGAACTCCGGCCTCGCCGCCACGCTTGCCACCGCCCATTTCGGGGCCCTGGCCGCCCTGCCATCCGCCGTCTTCTCGCTGTGGCATAACGTTTCCGGCGCTGTTGTGGCTGCCTGGCTGGCGCGGCGTCCGCTGCCGGACCCGCAGGCCTGACCAAACAACGGACGACGGCGGCCTGCGCCGGCGGTGCCGACGCTGCGGGAAGGATAACTCCAGGGTAGGGGCGAGGGTTGTGCTCTGACCATGTGGTGGCGGGCCAAGCCCCGACCGTTCCGCGGACCTGCGGCTTAAGGGCAGAGCCGGACCAGGGCTTCGTGCAGGGCGGATTTCATCCGCCATAAAGACGCCTGGAAACACGCCCTGGCCCAGAACGAAGGCTGGCGAGAGCAGCTCCCCGTGAAGGGCCGCTACCGGCGCGGCTCACTGTTCATCCGTTAGGCTCGATTTTGGTCCGCTGGGGGCCCTTGACTCTGCTATGGGGGCATAACCATCGTGGGAACTGTTAGTAGATCAACAACGTGGACAGGCCTGCGCCTGGTTCCGCCAGCGCTGCTTTTTGGGCTGCTGCTGGGGCTGGCGGGATGCACTTACGCGGGCGCGCCAACCCAGGAGGAGCCGGCCACCGTCCGGGCCACGAACGCTGCAGTTGCGTCTTCCGCCGCTACGCCTGCCCTGGGTGGAGAAACCGTGCGGGACTCGTTTGGCAACGCGGACTTCTACACCACCGTGCCAGGCGATACCCTCGCGGCGGTGGCGAAGACGTACGGGCTATCCGAGGTGAAGGTCGCCGGGTTCAACGGACTCCAGCCCGGAACTCCCCTCGCTCCGGGGACACGGCTCCGGCTAATTCCGGCCGGTCCCATGCCGGGCGCCCAGGGCACTGCCACGATTGACGCAAACGGCATTCCAACGGGATACACGATAGAGCCCGAAGACAGCTTGGCGGGCATCACCTACAGGTTCAATCTGACCGCTGAGCAGTTGGCGGAAGCGAACAAGGTCCCGTTCACCTACGAAAAGGGGAACGTCTTTTTCATCCAGGCCGGCAAGGTCATCCAGCTGCAGAAGAATCCCGTGGACAGCCGCTCAGGGGCCGGTACAGGGGTCACCAACTCGTTCGGCCAAACGGTCTTCTACACCACGGCAGACGGTGACTCATTCGACAGCCTGGGCTACAAGTTTCGCTCAACCACGGCACAGATCCTGATGTACAACCGCTCGCTGTCCGTGGATCAGCCCATCCCTGCCGGTACGAAGCTTCGCTTGATACCCGGCGAACTGAAGATCGAGGGCGCTCAGGGGACGTCCACCGCTGACGCCCAGGGCATTCCACTGACATACACCACCGCGCCGGGAGACATCGAACGCCAAGTTTCGTTCCGCTTCGGCGTGACTGACCTGCGCTCGGCCAATCGTCCCAGCACAGGCACCGCCGGGGCCTGGTATGACTTCTCAGACCTGCCCAACGGCGAACTTGCGCCCGGGCAGACCATCAGCGTGGCGCTGGACAAGCCCATTAACAAACCCGGCCCCTGACGTTCGCCCGTTTGCAGTGGGCGCCCTGGGGAAGCGTCCAAATCGGGGTAACGCGGGCGCCGCGCAGTAAGCAGCTACTGGGGCTCGGGGTCCCTCATATCAGCGGCCCTTCTCTCATCGGCGCTGAGGATGCCGTCACGAACAGCCGTTCTAATCACGAGGTAGAGAACATAGAAAAAGACGGCTGCAACCACCGCCGAGAGGATAACGAGATTCAGCGGACCAGCATCCATAATTTTCCCCCCAAGGATGTTCACATTCGTTCAGACCAGAATTAGCTTAGCGACAAGCGGGCTGACAGTAGCGTCAAAGCAACCAGGTGAGTGCCCGTTGAAGAATCTCCTCACCTGCATTTGGAAAGCGGCAACCGAGGCCTCGCTGCCTGCTCGGTAACCTAGGTAGAGGACAAAAAAGGGGGCATTGTGGACGAAAATATTCAGGACCGACGGCGGATCGTCCGGGATTTCGGGGTCCGCATATCGATTCCCGCCGTGCTTTTCGCCGGGTTGCTTGTCTTTCTCATCTCCTCCCTACCGCTTGGTGTGCTTCCGCCTGCAGTGTTGGTCGTAGGAGCTGCTCTCCTGATCGGGGGCACCATCGGATTCTTCACGGGCGTTCGCGGGCCGCACTGGCCGATCTACGCTTCGATCTTGACCGGAACGGCGGTACTTCTCCTGCTGCCCGACCCCTGGCAGGGGCTCGCTCTCCTGCCGATCCCTGCATCGGCAGTCGCCTACGCGTTGGGTAAGGAGACCGCGTTCTTCCGGCTAAACCTTGGGCAAGCTGTTTCGCTGGCCGGCAAGTGACACTTTCGCGTCCATGGGCCCGGTAAGACGCCCATTGCTCGTACGTTGAAATGAGAAGGAGTGGAACCTGCAGTAGGCATTTTTATGGTTATTGGTGTGGTCGGAATGATCTACGCAACGATGGCACATTACAAAAACCGGAAGTAGCACCCGCATCTGCTTGCTTGGCGCGTCCCCAACGCTGGCTAATCGTGAGCTGTTGTCAATCGAGTGAGAGATGGGGGTAATACCGGTTTGCTTGAATTGTTCAATTGGGCCGCACGATGACAGCAGCGTCCGGTAAGGATCCCTGAACGGACGCCGGAGCGTGCGTTGATTCCCCGGCTTACGGCCCACAGTCCAGTCGTGTACACATGGAACATGGGACTAGAGGTTCAAGAATCCGACCGGGAAAACTGTCTGTTCTGCGGCATCGTTGAGCGCGATCCTGGAGACCAAATTTTCTTTGCCGACAATGATGTGGTGGCTTTTCTCGATATCGCTCCAGCGACTCAAGGACACACCCTGGTCGTGCCCCGCATACACGCGGCCAACGTGTTCGATGTGGGAGGTGATGAATTTTCAGCCACAATGCGAGGCGTCTGGAGCGTTGCCAGCATCCTCAAGCGACAGCTGAATCCCCAAGGAATGACCCTGATTCAGAGCAGCGGCGAGGCGGCCTGGCAGGACGTTTCCCACCTGCATGTGCACCTCATTCCTCGATATCAAGGAGACGGTCTCGTCCGCCCTTGGGGTCAGGTTCCGAGCCAGCCGGAGGCGGTTGGACAGACAGCTGATTCCCGCGCTCTAACAGGGGAATTGCGCCGAGCAAGCGGCTACGAGGAGTAACCGCTTGCTGCTGAAGGATTGTCCACGGGAAAGGTCCAGTCCCATGCTGGTTTGTGCCACCTGGACAGCCGTCATGCGGCCGGGCTGAAACACTGGAGCTATGGACATGCCTCTCGCCCGTGACTCTGGACATGTGGACCAAAAGAACATCTGTAACGTCGCCCGAGCCTTCGTGGAGGAAAACCATCCTGAAGCATGTGCCTCGATTCTCGGCGGAAGCGCTGCGGCGGGAACAGCAACGTCGACCTCGGATCTCGACATCGCACTGCTGTATCCGACCGGTCACTCCAACTACGCCCAGACCACCCGGTACCGGGGCTGGCTGGTAGAAACCTTCGTACATACACCGGAGAGCCTCCAGTTCTGGTACCGCAAGGAAGCCCAGGATCGTAGACCGGTGATAGCAGCGATATGCGCGAAGGGACTGCTTCTAACAGACGACGGAAGCGGTGCTGCTTGGCAAGAGGGAGCTCAAGCTGAAACGGCCCGAGGGCCTGAACCGCTCACAGACCAAGAACGAGATTCCCGTCGCTACAACCTCAGCGCTCTTGTAGACGACCTCGAAGGCAGCGAGTCGGCAGCGGAAGATCTCATACTGACTGCAGAGGTGCTCCGCGAGGCGGCCGATCTGTTGCTCCTCGAGAACGGGAACTGGCTCGGCGCCGGTAAATGGGTCATTCGCAGGCTCGCCCAGAGTGACCATCACTTGGCGGTCCGCCTGCTGGCATGGGCGAGGGACCCGAACCGCGACCCAAAGAATCTCATAGCTCTCGCAAAGGAGGTACTCGGCATATCAGGTGGGTACCTCCAAGAAGGCTTTGTTCGAGGCGCCCTCTGACGAGACTCCCCAAATCATCCTCGCTGCCAATCCACATGGATGCCGGCCAGGGGCGCACAATTGCCTTGGAGCTAGGACGTGCTGAGGCGAAAGGTCACACGCGACAGCTCGGCGTCTTGGGGCATGGTCGGATAGTGCGACTGGAGGCCGGCAGCGTGATCCGCATCGAGGTCGATCAAACGGATCCGCTCCACTGAGAGAACCTCGCCCTCAGCGTGGGCAAAATCAGGGTGGTCCTCGAAGACGAATGTCGCAGGTCCCACCGTGATCGGGTCATCCCAGCGGATGGTTGTGGTCTTCTCGCCTGACATCACGGCGTCGTGATACCGCTTGTTGAATCGAACAATTCGTCGCTCATTAGCATCTGGGAAG
The DNA here is from genome assembly GCF_001238605.1 of Arthrobacter sp. ZBG10. NCBI lineage: Bacteria > Bacillati > Actinomycetota > Actinomycetes > Micrococcales > Micrococcaceae > Arthrobacter > Arthrobacter sp. ZBG10. Next base: position 70,695 of record NZ_LFQH01000014.1, read on the forward strand.
AAGTACGTGTCCGGCAGGAGTTTGCGAACCGGCCGGACGACCGGACCGGATTCTGCCGGTACTGCGACCAGTATGTCGGGATGGTGATCGAGGAGCACCTGCCGGCATCGTCCGCACGGGGGGATAAGACCGCGCCCCCTGTCGCCAGCCGCTGCTATCGTGAGCAGTTGCTTCGCCCCTGCGGTTGCCGCAACGCCCAGGGCGACCAGCTCGGCACACGGGCCACCGTTGAAGTGGTAGACGTTCACTGCCTGATGAATGTTTCCGTCAATATCCATCGTGACCGCGGCGACGGTGTGATTGTCGCTCGCCCCGAGGGTTCGCGCTAAGGCCTCTGCGGCATCGATGACACGGCGCTCAGGTTCAAGTGGTTCCACAACTGATCACGCTAACAGGCGCGGTCCTGAGGAGTGGATGGATAGAAGCATTTACAGGAATTCTGGACGCCCGGTACAGATCCCCTTGCGGGCTGCCCGATGCGCCAAACAGCGCGGTGAAAACGCCGCCATTTACTGCTAAAAGCCACATCGGGGGCGGAACCAGAGTGATTAGAGGCTCGCGACCTTTTTAGGTGACAGGAGAAAATGTTTGGCCGCCGCCCATTCTGACCGGGGGCAGGGCCTTTACCCAACCGTGAAGGCCCGGTCCGGACAACCTCTTTCATTGAGTGAAACCAGCGGGCGCCGGCAAGGCGCTGATGCCGCAAAGTTGAGTCAGGACGTGGCCCGCAACACAGGGCCCGCAGGACAGGACGGCGCGGTACACACATGGAGTCGACGACGACGGCAGGCCGGGTCATCAAGGGCCTTGAGTTTGCCCGTCCCGAGGGGGCGGCGCCGCTGCTGCTGGACCTTCACCTTCCGGCGGAGGCGCAGATCGGCGGCAGCAGCCCTGCCATCGTCCACTTCCACGGCGGGGGTTGGCGGACCGGCGAACGGTCCTCCCTGGGCCCGTCAGTGGACGGCACCGGCATCAACCCGATCGGCGCCCTGGTGGCGGCCGGTTTTGTGGTGGCCTCCGCGGACTACCGCCTCAGCGGAACCGCCGTCTTCCCCGCCCAGCTGCAGGACGCCAAAGCCGCCGTTCGCTGGCTGCGGACCAACGCCGCCGCCTATGGTGTGGACCCGGACCGGATCTACGCCTGGGGTGACTCCGCCGGCGGGCACCTGGCGAGCCTCGTCGCGCTCACTGCGGACGCCAACACCACCGCTGCAGACCGGGTCGCTGCCGTCGCCGCGTGGTACCCGCCCACCGATTTGGTGAAGATGGGCAGCCAGGCCCTGCCTGACGCCGTGGCCAGTGCCGACGATCCAGGCTCCCGCGAGGCGCTCCTGCTCGGCGCCCAACCCGCCGACGCGCCGGAGAAAGCCGCTGCAGCCAGCCCGCTCAGCTACGTCCATCGCGACGCCCCGCCGTTTTTCCTGGCCCACGGAACCGCCGACAGGTTCGTTCCGGCCGCCCAGTCCGCCAGCCTCGCCGACGCGCTGGAAGCCGCGGGCGCCGCCGTCGAACTCCTCCTGATCGAGGGGGCCGACCACATGTGGGGCGGCCCCGACGGATCCACCGCCGCAGCCGCCCAGGCCACCGCCGCCACCGTTGACTTTTTCCGCCGCCAGGCGACCCACCACTGAACCAGCACGGCCGGCGCCCCGCCCGGCCACACCTGAAAGGCCCCCCATGCATTTCATCGGCATCACCCACCTCGGCACGCCCTGGGCCGCGGCCCTGGCCGGCGCCCGCGTCCTTCCCCTTGCCCCGGTGGCCGACTTCTGGGCCGACCCCACGGGTTGGCAGGACAAGGCCGCCTCCCTGGTGACGGACACGGAAGCGGCCGACGGCGGCACTTTCCTTGAGCGCGCAGGCGTCACCGAAGTGCCTCTGGTCCCGGCCTCTGCCAGGGTCATCTGCGTGGGCCTGAACTACAAAGCCCATGTCGCCGAGGGCAGCTACAAGAACCAGGACCTGCCGCCGTATCCCACCCTGTTCGGGCGCTGGACGGCTTCCCTGTCCGTGGGCAACGTCCCTGTCCCGGTCCCCACCGGCGAAGCAGGCCTGGACTGGGAGGGTGAAGTCGCGGCGTACATCGGCCAGCGGGTGGAGTCCGTGGACGAGGAAACAGCTGCCGGCGCCGTTTTCGGCTACTCCACCTTCAACGACATCACCTCCCGGACCGCCCAGAAGCTCACCTCGCAGTGGACCCTTGGCAAAAACGGCGACTTCAGCGGCCCGCTGGGCCCGCTGGTGAGCCGCGATGAGGTGGGCGACCTGCGGGACGGCCTCCAGGTCCGCACCCGCGTCAACGGTGTGGAGGCCCAGAACGGCAACACCCGGGACATGATCTTCTCCGTGCCGGCCATCATCGCCCTGATCAGCCAAACGTTCACCCTGCATCCGGGCGATGTCATAGCCACCGGAACGCCGGAGGGTGTGGGCTATGCCCGCACACCGCAGTGGCTGCTCCAGCCCGGCGACACCGTCGAAGTGGAAATCGACAAGCTCGGCACCCTCACCACCCCCGTGGGCGACGTGTCCCTGCGGAGCCGTGCCTGATGGCTGACACGCCCATTGCCACCCCGGCCGGCCGGGCCGCCATGGCCGGGCTGCCGGGGGAGGTGCAGGTCCTCATTTCCGGCGGCGGCCCCAGCGGACTCTTCCTGGCCCTGGACCTTGCCGGCCGCGGCATCCCCAGCCTGGTGATCGAGCCCCGGGACGCCGTGGACCACACCCGGCCCCGGGCCAAAACCACCAATGCCCGCACCATGACGCACTTACGCCGCCTGGGCCTGGCGGACGCCGTCCGCGCCGCCGCGCCCCTTCCCGTTGGGTACTCCCAGGATGTCGCGTTCTGCACCGGCCTCACCGGGCCCGCCGCCTATGAGCTGCGCCGGTTCCGCAACGCCTTCCAGCTGGTCCCCGGGCGGTACGGCCCGCAGCCTGAGGCGGGCCAGCAGATCCCGCAGCCTGCACTTGAGGAAGTCCTGCGCGCCGCAGCCGGCCGGCATCCGCTGATCACCCTGGCCTACGGCCTCACTGTGCAGCATGTCGAGGGGGCGCACGCGCCGCACTCCGTGCTGGTCGCGACCCCTGCAGGTGAGCAACGAACCGTCGTGGCCAACTACGTCATCGGGGCCGACGGCGGCACCTCCGCAGTACGCCGCAGCCTGGGGATCCGCCTGGCGGGCGGGTCCGCGGCGCTGTCCAACATCAGCGTCCTGTTCCGCTCCAGGCAGCTGGCCGGCGCCGTGGCGCTGGAACCGGCAGTCCATTACTGGGTGGTGGGTCAGGACGCCTCGGGCATGGTGGGTCCCATGGACCTGGCCAACACGTGGTGGGCCATCGTCCAGGGCGTGGATCCCGACGTTTCGGTGGACAACGCCGCCGCGGAAAAACTGGTCCATTCCCTGGTCGGCGCCGAAGTGGATGTGGAAGTCCTGGCCACCGACCCCTGGACGGCCCGGATGCTCCTGGCACCGGACTACAGCCTCGGCAACATCTTCCTGGTGGGCGACGCCGCCCACCTGAACCCGCCCTGGGGCGGCCACGGCTTCAACACCTGCATCGGCGACGCCGCCAACCTCGCCTGGAAACTGGCCGCCTCGATCAACGGCTGGGCCGGGCCCGGCCTCCTGCCCAGCTACGGCGCTGAACGCCGCCCGGTTGCTGCCCGGACCATCAGCGATGCCGCCGCCAACGGCCAGGCCCTGGCGTACCACTTCGCTGATCCGGCTCTGGCGGCGGCGGGCCCGGCCGGGGATGCCGCCCGTGCCGCAGCCCACCAGGCCCTCGCCGTGAAGCAGAGCGAGTTTGATTCCCTGGGCCTGGTGCTGGGCTACTCGTACGCGGGCTCGCCGGTGGTGGTCCCGGATGGCCTGCCCATCCCGCCGGATGACCCCATCAGCTATGTCCCGTCCGCCAGTCCCGGCGCGCTGCTGCCGCACACCTGGCTGGCCGATGCCACCTCGGTGTACAGCAGCCTGGGCACCGGCTTCACCTTGCTGGCCGACGCCGGCACCTTGGCCGGGGTGCCGGAAACCGACGTTTTCGCCCCGGTCCTGGCAGCGGCCGCCCGGCAGGGCATTCCGGTGACCGTTGCCGCCGTCGGCCCGTCCGACGACGGGACCGCCATGGCCGAACTTTGGGGCGCGGGCGCGGTGCTGGTCCGGCCCGACCAGCACGTGGCCTGGCGCGGGAACGCCGCAGAAGCCGCCGCGGCCGCCCTGTCCGTCGCGGCCGGTTGGACCGCCGACGCCGCTGCAACATCCCCCAACGACTCCAGGAGTGCCCGTGTCGACGCCGTCCTTCCGTGATTTCCTGTACGCCCCGGACCACCCACGGGTGGCGGCCATCAGGGGGCTGGACGCCCGCGGGTACGCCGAGGCGGCCACGCGGGATTCCTTCGCCGGGCCCATGATCGAGGGCTGGAAAAAGCTCTACCCCCGGCCGTTCCGCGGGATCACCAGTGACGGCGTGATGCAAGAAGGCCTGTTTCCGTTGGCCCCCGCCCGGCCCGGCGAAGAGGCGCCCACCGCGCAGATGGTGGCAGCGGCCGGGAAACTCCTGGCCGTGGTGAGTGATCAGCAGGCCGGGAAGCTCCGCTACGCCGTGGACGCGGTGGAGTGGCAGAGCTGGGCCAACCCCGAGTTTATGCAGCACGATACCGGGCTCCGGCTGGACGAACTGGACGCCCCCGTCCGGGATGCCGCACTGGCCCTGGTGGAAGCCACGCTCAGCCCGGAAGGCTTCGAGTTGGTGCGCGGGCTGATGCGGATCAACGGCTTCCTGGGCGACCTGGTGGAGCTGCCCCTGCTGATGAACGAGTTCAGCTACAACTTCTCCCTCTTCGGCGAACCGTCCGGGACGGAGCCGTGGGGGTGGCAGCTTTTTGGCCACCACGCGGCCGTGAACGCTTTGGTGGCAGGCACCCAGCTGGTCATCTCGCCGGTGTTCCTCGGCGCCGAACCGGACCTGATCGACGCCGGCCCGCACCGCGGCGTCCAGGTGTTCAAGGAGCGGATCGGGCTGGCCCGGCAGCTGATGGAAGCCTTGCCCGCTGAGCTACGCGACGCGGCCACGGTCTATGCGGCCATGGTTGACCCTGCCATGCCTGAGGGCCGGCTCCACTCCGGCGACGAGCGGCACCTTGGCGGCTGCTTCCAGGACAACCGGGTGATCCCGTACGAGGGGATCAAGGTCTCCGCCATGCCCACCGAAGCCCTCGAAGTGCTGGATGCCTTGGTGGCGGATTTCCTGGTGTACCTGCCGGCCGGGCCGCGTGCCGCCCGGCTCCGGGAGATCCGCAGTCATTACAGTGAGACCTTCTTCAGCTGGATCGGCGGCTGGGAGGGTGCGGAGGCGTTTTACCTGCGCGTGCAGAGTCCGGTGGTAATCCTGGAGCTTGACCATCACACCGGGGTGTTCCTGGACAATGACGAGCCGGCGCCATTCCACATGCACACGGTGGTCCGGACCCCCAACGGAAACGACTACGGCCGCGGGCTGGTCAAGCAGGCCCTGACCCCTTAAACCCAACTGACTCGCAGTTGTTGTCGTTTTGGGGGCTCAAAACGACAACAACTGCGAGTCAGTTGGGTGGGGGCACCGCGGGGCGGTTAGAGCTCCAGGGCGGCGCGGCGCTGCGGCGGGGGTCCCACCACGGTGAGGTCCATCTCCGCCTGGGCCCGGCCGAAGCCTTCCATGTCCATGTAGGGCTGGCCGCCTTCGGTGTACATGTAGTCCTCGGTGGGCTTGTTGAAGTATTCGAAGAACCCGTTGAACACCGAGGGAGTCAGGAAGCCCACCATCTGGGTGTTGTGCGCATCGAACGCGAAGGAATGGATGGTGCCGGCGGGGGCATGCACAAAGTCCCCCTTGGTCAGCAGCATTTCGCGGCCGTTGGCGTACAGCCACATCCGGCCCTCGGTGCACAGGAAGTTCTCGGTGTGTTCGGAGTGGAAGTGCAGCGGAATGTACGGTGATTTTGCACCCTTGGTGTGCACGGCGAAGTAGTTGGACCCGGTGTTGGCGGGCCGGGACAGGTAGGTGAACATGGTCTGGTAGCTGACCAGCCGCTCACCTTCGCCGGCGCTGAGGAAGTACGGGCTTTCCGACGGCGGCAGGCCGGCGTCGTGCTTGAAGGCGGGCGCCACCCGTTCCACGTCCGGGAAGGTGATGCCGAATTCGGCACCGATTTCCGCCTGCTCCTGCAGCCCCGCGGTGCGGCCGGCGCGGACCGGGGGCACGTGCGAGTCGATGGGGGTGCCCACGCGTTCGTAGTAGGCCTCGGCGCCACCGGGCGTCATCCAGTTCAGGAAGCGGGTGTAGTGGCTGGCCATGCGGTAGGCGTGCGGGGTTCCCGGCGGGATGACCACGGAGTCGCCCGGGGTCAGGATGCGGCTTTCGCCCGGGAGCCAGACGTGCAGGATCCCGTCGAAGACGTAGAGGGTCTTGTGCTCAACCTGGTGCGTGACGAAGGGCGACTCCGCGCCCATGCCGCCGGAGATGTAGGCCGCACTGAAGATCCCGCCGGTATCGGCTGCCCGCGCGATCACGGTGACCAGCTGGCCGTTGAGCTCGTAGCGCGCGCCTTCGCCTGATGCCATGTAATACGGCAGGGCCTCGCCGGGCAGGGCGTTGGCAACCGGGAGCTGCCTGTTCATTTCCTCAACGCTGAGGGACATGGGTTCCTTCTTTCCAGTCGGCCGGCCAGTGCCGGAGCGTGACCTACAGCATGGCTGGCCGCCGGTCCTGCTACGAGGCTGGATTCCAATGGTTGGAAGCCGAAGTGGGTCACGCCGTGCGGGGTCCTTAGGACTCGCACTCCCGGCAGTACTTCTTGCCGTCCTTTTCCCGGGCCAGTTGGCTGCGGTGGTGGACCAGGAAGCAGGACATGCACGTGAACTCGTCCAGCTGCACGGGGACCACCTGAACCTGCAGCTCCTCGTTGGAGAGGTCAGCGCCGGGCAGTTCGAAGCCTTCGGCAAGGTCTGTTTCGTCCACGTCCACCACCGCTTCGCGGCGGTTGGACTTGTCGTTCTTCAGCTCGTCCAGGGCGGTGTTCGGCTCGTCGCCGGGGGTCACCCGGGGGGCGTCGTAGTCAACTGACATTGGTGCTTTCTCCTGTCGGCTTTCACGCGCGGATTGTTCCGGACAGAGCCACAACGGGTCACGGTCTGCAGATATTCCCGCTACTCTACGCGATTGCAGTGCAGGGTAAGTAGACTGGTCTAACTACCTACGATTCCGGAGCCCCACATGCCTGCAACAATTCCCGCCGGTTCCACGCGGCGCCCCGCGCGCACGCTGCTCCTTGAAGCCGCCGCCCCGCTCTTTTACGCCCACGGAATCACGGCCACAGGGATCGATGCCATCACCGCCGGTGCGGGCGTGGCCAAAAAGAGCCTGTACAACAACTTCCGTTCCAAGGCGGACCTGGTGGCTGCCTACCTGGAGGCACGCCACGAGGAATGGCTGGACCTGTACCGTGCCCGCCTGGATGCCGCAGCGGACCCCGGGGAGCAGGTGCTGGCGGTGTTTGACGCGTACCGCGACCACGCCAACTTCGCCTACCAGGACGGGTTCCGCGGCTGCGGGCTCCTGAACGCCGCAGCCGAACTCCCGGCCGGTGATCCCGGCCGCCAGGCCGTCCGGCAACACAAGGAAGACGTGGAGGACCTCCTCCGCGGGCCACTGCAAACGTTGCTGCCGGGGGAGCCGGGCCGGGCAGCGCAACTGGCGCGGCACCTGGCGTTCCTCCTGGAGGGCGCCATGGCCCGCGCCGGGCTGCAGGGCGACGACGGCCCGCTCCTTGAAGCCCGGAAGCTTGCCGCCGGACTCCTGGAAGCCCTGTGACGGCCGCCCGGGTTCAGGCTCCGGCGGCCACAGCCCGGCCAACCGGCGGACACAGCCGCGGAGCCCTTGCCGTGGTGGCTGCCTCCGTCCTGTGGGGCACCACCGGGACAGCTGCCACCTTCGCCCCCGGCGCCGGTCCGCTGGCCATCGGCGCCGTGGCCATGGGGGTGGGTGGGCTGCTGCAGGCCCTTTTTGCGCTGTCATCGATCCGGCGCCACCGCACCGGGCTGTTGGCCCGCTGGCCGCTGCTGCTGATGGGCGCCGCAGCGGTGGCCGTCTATCCGCTGGCGTTCTATTCCGCCATGCACCTGTCCGGCGTGGCCGTTGGGACGGTGGTTTCCATCGGTTCCGCCCCCATTGCGGCCGCGCTGATCGAGCGGCTTGTGGATGGACAGCGGCTTCGCCGCCGGTGGATCGTGGGCGCGCTGCTGGGCATCTCCGGAGCCGCAGTGCTGTCGTTTGCGGGCCACGGTGGAGGGGCCGCAGCAGGCGGAGACGGGTCGCCGTGGCTGTCGACGACGGGAATCCTGCTGGGCCTGCTCGCCGGCGCCACCTATGCCCTGTATTCCTGGGCCGCGCACCGCATCATCGGCACCGGCATCCCGTCCAAGGCGGCAATGGGCGCAGTTTTCGGGTTGGGCGGCCTGCTGCTGATGCCGGTGCTGGCCGTCACCGGAGGTGCCCTGCTGGAGTCGTGGACGGCTGCGGCGGTTGGCGCCTACATGGCCCTGGTCCCGATGTTTGCGGGCTACCTGCTGTTCGGCTGGGGCCTGGGGCGGGTCGGGGCCAGCACAGCCACCGGAATCTCGCTGCTGGAGACGGTGGTGGCGGCCGTCCTTGCCGTGCTGGTGGTGGGGGAACGGTTGCCGGCCGCGGGCTGGCTCGGGGCCGCAGTGGTCCTGGGGAGCCTCTTTATCCTGGGGCCGGGCAGGACGGCGGAGAAACAGGCCCCCATCCCGGCGACGGGCCTGCGCCGGTAGGCTGGGCGCATGACTTCGGGGGAAAGCAGCAATCCAGGACGCACCGCCAAAACGCTCCAACGGTGGCTGGTGCCCTTGCTGGCAGTGGCGGCCACGGTGGCGGGGCTGGTTATCCTCAATGCACCACGGGAAATCGGTTGGGTTGCCTACGCGCCCCTGAGCAATACATCCTTCGCCTCGTCAGGCCCTGAGCTGGTGGTGGTGGACGGCACGTCCCTGTCCGGCGTGGCCCTGGTGGGCGCCGGACTGCTGGCCCTGGCGTTCTGGGCCGGCTTCCGCGTGGGCCGGCAGCGCATAGCCCGGGCGTAACAAACCAGGTCCGGCAGGGGCTCAGTGCCGGCGCAGCTCAGCGAATTCGATGGACGGCACGATCGCACCGGCGTCGCGCTCCACAAAGTTGGTACCCGGCGGCACCAGCTCATCGATGGCGTCCAGGACGGCCTCGCTGAGCCGGACGTCCGCCGCGGCCAGGTACGCGGCGAGGTGTTCCCCGCTGCGCGGCCCGATGATGACGCTGCTGATGGCCGGGTGGGCCAGGGTGAACCCCACGGCGAGGTCCACGAGGGACAGCTCGAGCTTGTCGGCGAGCCGCGCCAGGGCGTCGGCGGCGTGCAGCTTGCGTTCACTGGTGGGGCCGGAGATGTCGTACCGGCCGGGCAGTGAGTGCACCTTGGACGCTGTGCCCTCCTTCAGCACAAAACTTCCGGACAGCCAGCCGCCCGCCAGTGGGCCGTACGCCAGGACACCCAGGCCGTACTGCTGCGCAATGGGCAGCACGTCGCGTTCGTTGCCGCGCACCAGCATGGAGTACGGCACCTGGTTGCCCAGCGGCGGAATGAGGTGGTTGGTGTTGGCCAGCCACTGCGCCTCCACCAGCTGCGCCGGGGTGAACACGGACGTGCCGTAGTAGAGGATCTTGCCCTGCCGGATGAGGTCGTTGAGGGTGGTAATGGTCTCCAGGACGTCGGTGTTGTAGTCCGGCCGGTGCGCCTGGTACAGGTCGATCCGGTCGGTTTGCAGCCGGCGGAGGCTGCCTTCCACCGCCTGCGTGATCCAGCGCCGGGAGTTTCCGGAGTGCGCCGGGTTGGCGCTCATCTGGCCGTGGAACTTGGTGGCCAGGAAAACGTCGTCGCGGCGGCCGCGCAGCGCCCGGCCCACCACCTGCTCCGACTCGCCCTGGGAGTAGACGTCCGCGGTGTCCACGGCGGTGATTCCGGCATCGAGTGCGGCGTTGATGATGCGGATGCTTTCATCGGCGCCCGTGGGGGCGCCCTGCTGCCCGCCGGTGCCTTCGCCGAAGTTCATGGTGCCCAGGGTGAGTGGGCTGATGGGCGTGCCCGACCGCCCAAACACCCGCAGTTCGCTCAGGCTCATCCCGGGTTTCCTCCACAATCCGTGCCGTTTATGTCCTCGATCGTCACGACGCTACACAGATTGGCCGGGGGGCCGCAGAATCCCGCCTTAGTCCTTCTCTTTTCGTCGCACAAGGTAACGGGACGGGCCGGGCGTGACGAAATGTGGCGGCCCGGGCAGGGTATGCGGTGGAACGACCGACGGCGGGACGCGGGGCAGGTGCCGCCGGAACCAGCAGCAGGGGCCGGCTTCGCCGTGCTGACCCCGGTTCCGTTGGGCAGGGAGGGCCGTGCCCATGCGGCCAGGTTTCGTCCCCGGCGCCTCCTGCCATAATCTGGAGCGACGGTTGTGCGCGGGGGTGCAGGCGCCCGGTGCGACACGCCAGCTTTTGTAAGTTCGGTCCCATCACACCAGGCGAGGCGGACATCCATGACGGCAACAGAGCAGCAGCAGTCCCACCCAGCGGGCGGCCCGGCGGCCCCTCCCGGAGCGGCTGCCGGCATCGGATCCCCCCTGGCCGACGCCGTGGATCCTGCCCTCCTCCAGCAGTTGGCCGATGCGCACGGCGTTGGCACCACTTTCCAGGGCTGGGACGGCCTGCCCCATACTGTGGCGGCCGCGACGCTGATCAAGGTGCTGCATTCCCTGGGCGTCCAGGCGCACACCAACCAGCAGATCCAGGCGGCGCTCGCCGCCGCGGAACTGGCGCCCTGGCAGCGGATGCTTCCGCCCGCCGTCGTTATCAGGCAGGGCAAGGCGGCGGACGTTCCGGTCCACGTGCCGGACGGCGCGGCGGTCAGCCTGGCCATCAGCCTGGAGGACGGTGCCAGCAGGCAAGCCACCCAACAGGATGCCTGGGTCCAGCCGCGCGAGGTGGACGGCGTCCTGACGGGCCGCGCCACCTTCGCCCTGCCGGCGGACCTGCCGCTGGGCTGGCACACCCTGCACGCCACGTCAGGGGACGCCACCGCCACCGCAACACTGGTGGTGGTCCCCGAACGGCTGGAAACAGCCCGGCACCTGGAGGAACGCCGTGGCTGGGGGCTGGCCGCGCAGCTGTACTCCGTGCGGTCCAAACGGTCCTGGGGGATCGGCGACTTTGCGGACCTGGCAGACCTCGCCGCCATCAGCGGGCAGCGCGGTGCCGACTACGTGCTGGTGAACCCGCTGCACGCGGCCGAGCCGGTGCCGCCGGTCCAGCCCTCGCCGTACTCACCGTCCACCCGCCGTTTCTTCAACCCGCTCTACATCCGGGTGGAGGACATCCCCGAGTTGGCCTACCTGAAACCCCGCAAGCGGGCCACGGTGGAGCGGCTCCGCGAAGAAGTGGCGGGCCTGAACCACAACGCTGACCGCCTGGACCGGGACGCCGTTTACGCGGCCAAGCTGCAGGCGCTCGAGCTCCTATACCACGCGCGCCGCGCGCCCGCCCGGCAGGCAGCCTTCGACGAATTCTGCCGGATCTCCGGTACGGGCCTGGACCATTTTGCGCTGTGGTCTGCGATCCGTGAGGACGCGGCACCCGATGATCCGTTGTGGACGGACCCCGGCTTCGCGGTGGGCACCTCCGGCGCTGCGGCCCTGCAGGAGAAGCTCGCGGACCGGATCGGGTTCCACCGCTGGCTGCAGTGGATCTGCGACGAACAGCTTGAATCGGCGCAGCAGTCGGCGCGCCGTGCGGGCATGCGGCTGGGCGTGGTCCACGACCTGGCCGTGGGCGTGGACCTGAACAGCGCCGATGCCTGGACGCTGCGCGGCGTCCTGGCGCCGGAGACCAGCGTGGGTGCGCCGCCGGACATGTACAACCAGCAGGGCCAGGACTGGGGCCAGCCGCCGTGGCACCCCTCCCGGTTGGCCGAGGCCGGCTACGCGCCGTTCCGGAACATGCTGGCCACCGTGCTCCGGCATGCGGGCGGTATCCGGGTGGACCACGTGCTGGGCCTGTTCCGGCTCTGGTGGGTTCCGGCCGGCAACGCGCCGGGGGATGGCGCCTACGTCCGCTATGACCATGAGGCGCTGATCGGCATCCTGGCGCTGGAGGCGCACCGCGCCGGCGCCGTGGTGATTGGTGAGGACCTGGGCACCTTCGAGCCGTGGGTCCGGGACTACCTGGCCGCGCGCGGCATCCTGGGAACATCCATCCTGTGGTTCGAGTACGACGGCGATTCGCCCCTTCCGCCGGAAAAGTACCGCGTGCAGGCGCTCGCCAGCGTCAACACCCACGACCTTCCACCTACCGCCGGCTACCTCGCGGGGGACCACGTGGCGCTCCGCAGCCGGCTGGGCCTGCTGGAACGGTCCGAGGCCGAGGAACGGGAAGAGCACAACGCCTCGCTGGAGAAGATGTTTGCGCTGCTCCGCGAACGGGGATACCTTTCCGGCGACGGTCCCGGCGGAACCGCCGGCCGTGGGGATTCCGAGGCCAAAACCATCGAGGCGCTGCACCTGCTGCTGACGGAGGCGCCGTCGGTCCTGCTGGGGGTGGCGCTGGTGGATGCGGTGGGGGAGCGGCGGGTCCAGAACCAGCCCGGAACCACCGAAGTGCTCTACCCGAATTGGCAGGTGCCGCTCGGCGGTCCGGACGGCAAACCGGTGTTCCTGGACGATCTGCCCAGCAACAGCCGCTTTACGTCGCTGCTCGACTCGGTGGAGCGCGCGTTGCGGAACCCCTAGGCCGAAGCGGGGACCAGCGCAGTGGGTGACGCCACGCGGACTGTCCGGACCAACGGTCCCGGCAGTCCCGTGGCGGGATCCAGGGCGAAGGTGGCCACAGTGTCTGAACGTTCGTGGGCCACATGCAGCCAGGGGCCCAGGACAACGTGGTGGCGCGGCCAGTCGCCGCCGCAGTCCACGTCCTTGACGGGAACCAGGCCGGCGCCGCCATCCACCACCTCCAGGACACTGATGAGGTTGGACCCGCGGACACCGGCGTAGGCATGGCGGTCGCCGGGGCCAAGGCAGATCTCCGCGGCCGAATCGCCGGGCCCACTGCCGCCGGCAGTGGCCGGCCCCTGGAACGCCAGGGAAAAGGTGCCCGCAACGGGCCGGACCACAAAAACCTCAATGGAGTATTCGGACACCACAAAGACGCTGCCGCTGATGTGCTGGACCAGGTGGCGCGGTCCGCTCCCGAACGGCAGCACCACCTCCCCGTCCAAAACCAGCCCGGTGCCGGGCACATACTTCCAGATCCGCAGGATGTCGTGGCCCAGGTCAGTGGTCATGATCCGGCCGTCCGCCAGCATCAGGCTGGCGTGGGCGCGGCTCTGCCGCGGCGCGTCCACGGCCTGCCCGGCATACGGGTCGGTGCAGGCAGCGGCGGGGAACCGGCCGGTGATCGCCCCCGCCGGATCGAGTTCGTAGAGGATGACCTGGCCGTCGCCCCAACAGGTGGCGGTGAGGAACCTGCCCTGCGGGTCCACCGCCACGTGGCAGGTGGCATCGCCGGCCTCCACTGGTCCACCGGCTGGGGCCAGGCCAAAGCTGCCGGTGCGCGCATATACCTGGACCATACGACGCTGCTCGGCCACGGCATACACCACCGGGAGCGTGGGATGGGCGGCCACAAACGACGGCGATTCTGCCGTTACCGCTGTTCCCAGCCATTCGAGTGTTCCGTCTACGTTGGTTTTGAGCGCGCCGATGCCCTCCGCCCGGCCGCCGCCGTCAGGGGTGTAGGTGCCGGTCCAGAGAATGGTGCTGGAATCGCTTGAGGTGTACGCCATGAACCCATCCTGCCAAGACAATGCGGGTTCCGGGAGCACCCGCGCGGTGTCCGATAGCATGGAATTCCCAGCCCGCGCCGATGGAGGAAGGGGGCGCCATTCCCACCCCGGAAGTTTTATCAGGTGAGGGCATCGCGTCCATGCTCCGCGGGGCCGGCTGCGTATTTGCCGAGGACGAGGCCCGGCTGCTCCTCGCTGAGGCGTCCGGGCCGGCCGAGCTGGCGGACTACGTCCGGCAACGGCTTGCCGGGATCCCGCTGGAGTACATCGTGGGGTGGGCCGACTTTGCGGGCCGGCGCATCGCCGTCGTCCCCGGCGTTTTTGTGCCCCGCCGCCGGACCGGGCTCCTGGTGCAGGAGGCGGCGGAATTCCTGGCCGCCAGGGGTGCCGCCGGGGCGGTGGTGGTTGACCTGTGCTGCGGCTCCGGGGCGGTAGGTGCGGGCATCGCCGCGAAGGTACGGGGCATCGAGCTGCACGCCGCGGACATCGACCAGGTTGCGGTGGACTGCGCCCGCCGCAATATCGGACCGCTGGGCGGGCAGGTTCACCAGGGTGACCTCTTTGAAGCGTTGCCGCCGGAGCTGCGGGGCAGGGTCCGGGTCCTCGCGGTCAACGCCCCCTATGTTCCCACCGCGGCCATCGCGACCATGCCCCCGGAGGCGCGCCTGCACGAAACCCTGGCCTGCCTGGATGGCGGCGCCGACGGCCTGGACGTGCACCGGCGGGTTGCCGCGGGAGCGCTGGACTGGCTGGAACCGGGCGGCCGGCTGATCATGGAAACCAGTGGACGCCAGGCGGCCGGGACGGCATCGATCCTGGCCGCGGCAGGGCTGGCGGTCCGCACGGTCCGGTCCGCTGACGTGGACGGGACGGCTGTTGCGGGCACGGCACCGCTAGCATAAACAGGGCGGCCGCCGCCTGGCCGCGCAGACACCTCCGGAGCGAAAGGCACGTGTGCGAATCCTGCTGGTGGATGACGACGCCGGGATCCTGCTCGGCTTCAGCACTGCCCTCGGGCGGCGCGGCCATGAAGTCCTGGCCGCAGGAACGGTCGCAGCGGCCCTCGACTGCGCGCGGACGGGCCAGCCGGATATCGGGGTCATCGACGTGATGCTGCCCGACGGCGACGGGTTTGGCCTGTGCCGGCGCATCGCGGCCGAGTGGGGGTTCCCCACCGTCCTTCTCACGGCCCGCGATGATGATGCGGACGTGGTGGGCGGCCTCGAAGCCGGAGCCGACGACTATGTGGTGAAGCCGGTGGCGCCGGACGTTCTGGAAGCCCGGTTGCGGGCCGTGCTGCGGCGCGGGCGCCGGATGCAGGACACCGGCCCTGCAGGTCCGGTCCAACTGGGCCAGCTGCGCATTGACGATTCCGCCAAGGAAGTGCTCGCGGGGGATTCGGTCCTGTCCCTGTCCGCCACGGAATTCCGGCTGCTCCTGGAACTGGCCGGCAGGCCAGGCCATGCCCTGAGCCGGAGCCAGCTGATTGACTCCGTGTGGGCCGATTCGCCGCCCGAATCGCCGCGGGTGGTGGACACCACCATCCAACGCCTGCGTGCCAAACTCACCGAAGCGGAAGTGACGGAACCCGCGCTCGAAACTCTCCGGGGCATCGGATACCGGCTCCGGTGAGGCGGCTGAGCCTGCGGTGGGCGCTGGTGCTTGCCCTGACCACCACCGCCGTCCTGGTCAGTGTCCTGGTGACAGTGGTCCTGGTGGGCATCACCCGGGACGCCACGTATGCGTCCCGGCAGGAGGCGCTGCTGGCCGACTTCCGCGAAAGTACCGCGCCTTTCAGCCGGGCGGTCACCCTGGCCGCGCCCGATGCCGAGTGGGACCTGTACGGTGAGGTGCTGCCCGGCCGCACCGTCATCTTTGACCTGCAGGGCACCCGGAGCGCCGGGGACCTGGGCCGGGCAGACATCCCGGCTCCGTTCCTGGGCGCGTTGGGCCCGGAGACCACTGACTTGCAGTTCCGCCGCGGCACCCTGAACGGTGACGAGGTGTTTTTTGTGGGCGGAGTGCTGCCCGCCCGAGGCGAGGATCAGCAGCCCAGGCTTGCCGTTGTCACCGCCTATTCCCTGGAACCGGAACGCAGGCAGCTCCTCCAGCTGGTGGGCGCGGGCGTTGCGATCGGCGGCATCGCGGTTGCCCTGGCCATCGTCCTGGGCCTGTTCCTGGGTACCGCGCTGACCCGGCCGCTGCGGCGGCTGGCCCGGATGGCCCAGCAGGTGGGCGACGGCGCCGTCCCCGAGCCGGCAAGGTCAGCGTTTCCCGACATCGACAAGGTGGCCGGGACCCTGGCCGAGTCTTCGCGCAGCCTGTCCGTGAGCATGGCCCAGCTTGCCCGCCGTGAGCAGGAAGCCCGCCGGCTGGTGGGGGACGTGGCGCATGAACTCCGGACACCGCTGGCGTCCATGGCCGCCGTCAGCGAAATCCTGGCCGACTTCCGGCAGGCCACTCCGGAGGAGCAGGCCGCAGCCGTCCGGATCACCACCGACGGAACCCGGCGACTGTCCGTGCTGGTGGCGGAGGTCCTGGAGCTGTCCCGGATGGAAGCCGGCGCCGCGCGGATCAGCGTCTCCCGCGGCCGGCTCCTGGCTGCCCTACAGGAAGCAGTGCTCGACGCTGATCCGGAGCGCAGTGGCTCTGTGGCACTTTCCTGCCCCCGCAGCCTGGTCCTGGTCACCGACTTTGCCCGGGTGCGGACGGTGGTCAGCAACCTGCTCACCAACGCCCTCCGCTATGGTGCCGCCCCCATCCGGGTCAGCGCAGCGGAACGCGGCGGCGGCATCATCATCACGGTCCAGGACCACGGGCCAGGTATCCCCGCAGACCGGCGCGAGCACATCTTTGAGCGTTTCACGGTGCTTGACCCGGCCCGCCGCAGGCCGGACAGCAGCGGGCTGGGGCTCGCCATCGCCAGGGAAAACGCCAGGCTCCTTGGCGGGACGCTGGCCCTGGCAGGCACGGAAACGGGCGCCACCTTTGTCCTTGCGCTGCCCGCGGCACCCGCTTCCTGGACAGTAGACGCCGCGATGGTGTGACGGTCCTGTGACATAGCCGGGGAACCATGTGGAGCGACCTTTCGCCTGCACCCAGAATTGGAGGCCCGTTATGGACGGCTCCCCGCCCCACGTTCCCCCCTACCCGGACCGGTTGCCGCGCGGCGGACGGCCCGGCAGGCGGATGCGCAGGCTCGTGGCCCTCTCGGCGTTGGCGGTCGCGCTGATGGTCATTGCCGTTGTTGGGGTCGGTGCTGTCCGGCTGGCGGCCAATATCGACACAGTGGACCTGGCCGCCGGTCCAGGTGCCGCCGCTGAACACGCAGGCAGCTTCAACGTGCTGGTGGTGGGATCGGACGGCAGGGACGGCCAGGGGGAGTCCTTCGGCGAAGGAGACATCGAGGGAGCCCGTAACGACGTCACCATGGTCCTGCACGTCAATGAGGCCCATACCGAAGCCACTGTCCTGTCGATTCCCCGGGACCTGCTGGTTGACTTCCCGGACTGCCGGAACCCCCACACTGGCGCCGTGACGGCCGGCGGGGCCGGGGTGCCCTTCAACGAGGCGCTGGGCCGGGGCGGGCTGCCCTGCACCGTGGCGGTGGCCGAGTCGCTCACGGACCTGGACATCCAGTACGCGGCAAGTTTGTCCTTCCAGGGCATGATTGACCTTTCCAACGCCGTGGGCGGTGTGCCCATGTGCTTTGCGGGACCCATTGACGACCCCGATTCCGGGCTGGCCATCCCGGCGGCAGGAACCTACGACCTGCAGGGCGGGCAGGCACTTGCCGTCCTCCGTTCCCGGCACGGCGTGGGCGATGGCAGCGACCTGGCCCGGATCTCATCGCAGCAGGCATTCGCTTCCTCGCTGATGCGCAAACTGCAGGACGAGTCCACCCTCACCAACATCCCGCGCCTCTATGCCATCGCCGAGGCGGCCACGCGGAACACCACGCTCTCCAGCAGCCTGGCGGACCTGCCCGCTTTGGTCTCCCTGGCTGGCGCCTTCCGTGACATCCCGCTCCAGGACCTGAACCTGGTGACCTACCCGTACATCCCCGCCGGCAACCGGCTCCTGCCTGACACCGTGGCCGCGCAGGCGCTGATGGAGGTGGTGACTTCCAGCGAACAGCTGGTCCTTGGCGGGGACAACGCGGGCCGGGGCGTCCAGGCAGGAACGGATGGAGGGGATAACGACGACGGCGGCACGGCGGGTGCGTCCGTGGTCCCGGAGGACCCGGCGTCACCGTCGGACGGCTCAACCGGCCTCCCGTCCGCGCCCGAAAACGTCGAAGGACAAAGTGCGGCGCAGGACAACTGCATCGTTCCCTACTCCTGGTAGTGCCGCCGTCGTAATCCTGCTGGCGATGGCCGTTCCCGAACCTGGTTCAGGCCGGGACGGTAATCACCACCTTGCCGATCGCCAGGTGTTCCTCCACGCGGCGCATTCCCTCCGCGGTCCGGGCCAGCGGGTACGTCGAGTCGATGACCGGCCGGAGCGTGCCCATCTCCACCATGGTCCGCAACTGGAGCAGGTCCGCCTCCTTGGTCACGGAGATCAAACCCCTGATTTTCTGCTGCGAGAACAGGCCTGCGAACGGGGCCAGCAGTGAACGCCCGAACCCGCCCAGGATTCTGCCGCCACCTTCCCCGCCGACAATCACGATGGTTCCTGTTGGCCTCAGCGCGCGTCGCAGCTGTTTCATCGGCCGGCGGCCGCCCATGTCGATGATCAGGTCGTAGCGCTGGTCCATCGTGGTGAAGTCCTCGCGCTGGTAGTCCAGGACGCTGTCCGCCCCGAGGGACCGGACCAGGTCCAGTTTTGGCCCGCTGCACACGCCGGTGACGTGGCCGCCCAGCGCTTTGGCGATCTGCACGGCGAAGATTCCCACCCCGCCGGCCGCGCCCAGGACCAGGACCCGTTGGCCGGGCTGCAGGCCACCGGCATCACGGACGGCGTGCAGTGCCGTGGCCGCCGACGTGGGGATGGCCGCCGCCTGGTTGGCTGTGGCATTGGACGGGGTCCGGACAACCGATCCCGCAGGTGCCACCGCGAACTCGGCGAAAGCCCCCTTGGCGACGCCAAACACCGCATCCCCCACCATGTGCCCGGTGACGGCGGAACCCGTCCCGACGATCCGCCCGGCAACGTCCATTCCGCGCACCCTGTCCCGGGGGACCCGGAATCCGAGGGCCAGCCGGGCCAGCAGCGGAAGGCCGGTCATCACGTGCCAGTCACCGATGTGGATGGACGCCGCCTCGACCTCGATCAGCACGTCCCCGGGACCGGGTGAGGGCTTGCCGACGTCGTCCACCCGAAGGACGGCGGATGTTCCATAGGTATCCTGCAGCACAGCCTTCATGGCATGCCTCCTCTGTTATGGAAACCCTGTCCCTAACGGAATGCCTTGTCCAGCATCGCCCGGCCCCGCGTGCGAAAATAACTGGATGCCCGCAGGACTCCAGCCCCCCACTGTTCGCAGGGCCCGCCTGGATGGCCCGGACGCGGCTGCGGTGACGCGGCTGGTAGGGGATTACCTGGGCCAGACGGAACGGGAGAAAGCACGGCATCTGGGCGGAACTGCCCATCCCGCGCACGGACTGCCGGCGGTCTATGGGCCGGAACTCCGGGATCCCGCCGCAGCCTACGCCGGCGCAGCGGTGTACCTCGCGGAAATCGACGGCGAACCCGTGGGCGTCGCCATCCTCAACCGCGTTGGCCCGTTCCTGGAGATCAAACGGCTCTGGGCCGATCCCGCTGCCCGAGGCCGGGGCGTGGGCGGGGCGCTGCTGGATACCGTCGTGGCAGCGGGCCCCGGTGTGGTCCGCTTATCCGTCTGGGACTGGCGTGAAGCGGCCATCAAACTCTACGCATCGCGCGGCTTCCGGGCTGTGGAGTCCTGGGATGGCCGCGGAAGGTTGCTCTGCATGGAACGCCACGGCCAGGTTCGGCTGCGTTAAATGCAGCTGGCCGACGCGTCCCCCAAGGATCGCGCCGGCCAGCAAGAATGTTCATTTGTAACCCAAAACCCTGCTGGTAAAACGTTCAGCAGGACAGTGCGCTCAGTCGCGCCTCGGGTCAACGTTGGTGGCCGCTCCCGCCGGGGTTGCGCCGCCTTCATCCGACCAGTCCTGCCCGGTGCTGTCGTTCAGCGCGGGGTCGGAGTCGACGTCCGAGGTGCCCAGGTTGACCGTTTCCGGGTGCGTGCTGTGGGCGGGGATGCTACCGCCCGCAGCACCTGCTGTGGCGGCCGGGGTCCCGGAATCCGCAGCACCGTCCTTATGCATGGCGGAGCCTATGACGGTGCCGGCCCGGCGGGCAGCTTCTCCGAGCTGGTCCACCATCCCGGGTGCCTTGTCCTTGACTGCCTCCGTGGCCACGGCGACTTTGTCCTGGACGGGTTTGCTGTCCCAGACGGCTGCAGCGCGTGCCTTGAGCTTGTCATAGGCTGCGCGTCCTGACCGTGAGCCGAGTACGTACCCGGCGGCGATGCCTACGCCCAAAAGAAGTTTGTTTTTCATGGTGAACTCCTGCTCCGTGAGAAGGTTTTCGTTTTGATCGGCCGGGAGGGCCGGATAGCCGAAACCGGCCTGGGGAAGGATTTCCCCAGACCGGTTTCCTGGCGTGTGCGCCGTGTTAGCTGCGCACGCCGCGCTTGGAGACCATGCCGTAAACCAGCAGTACGATCAGCGAACCGGCGATAGCCAGCAGCCAGGTCTGCAGCGAGAAGAACTCCTGCAGGCCCGTACCGAAGATCATGCCGCCGATCCAGCCGCCCAGCAGTGCGCCAACAACGCCCAGCAGAAGTGTGATCAGCCAGCCGCCGCCCTGCTTGCCCGGGAGGATCGCCTTGGCGATGGCGCCGGCGATAAGTCCAAGAATCAAAAAGCCAATGAAACCCATTTTTTGTTCCTCTTCCTAAGTAAAGGAGGCTTCCGGATTCCGGAAGCACTTCGTCCTTCTCCCTCAATAGTAATCATGCTTACTATCATTTTGCCAACCCCGGAAAGAAAACAGGTGGCTGGGACGGGGTGCGCTCAGTGCCCCGTGGTGTCTGAATCGTTGCCCGCAGCCGGGCCTTCATCAAGAGTGGACAAGTCTGCCAGATCCTGCGGGTCCAACGCGAAATCGAACACGTCCAGGTTCTCCTGCATCCGGTCCGGATCGCCGGTTTTGGGCACGGCAACCAGTCCGCGCTGGACATGCCAGCGAAGCACCAGCTGGCTGGGCGTCTTCCCGTATTTTTCGCCCAGCTGCGCCAGGATGGGAGCGCCCCGCAGGCTTCCGCTGGAGCCGCCCAGCGGGCTGTAGGACTCTGTGATGATGCCGTGCCGGTGGTGGAATTCCTGCTCGGCGGTACGCGTGATGGCAGGGCTCAGCTGGATCTGGTTGACGGCCGGCACCACATCCGTCTCAGCCAGCAGCCGTTCCAGGTGGGCGGGCTTGAAGTTGGATACCCCGATGGAGCGGACCTTCCCGGCTGCCTGGAGTTCCTGGAAGGTCTTCCAGGTGGACACAAACTCGTTCCGGCCCGGGAGCGGCCAGTGGATCAGGAGCAGATCGACGTAGTCCAGTCCAAGGCGTTCCAGGGAGCCTGCCAGTCCTGCAGCGGCCTTGCCGTCCCCCTGGAATTCGCCGTCCAGCTTGGTGGTGATGAAAAGGTCGCCACGGTCCAGCCCCGCCGCGCGGATGCCTTGACCCACGCCCCGCTCGTTGCCGTATTTCACTGCGGTGTCGATGTGCCGGTATCCGGCGTCCAGGGCCTTGGCCACGGCAACGGCCGCCTGTTGGTCATCCAGCGGCCAGGTACCCAGCCCCAGTTGCGGGATGGCGTGTCCGTCGTTCAAGGGAATCAGCGGTGCAAGTGTCATGGCAACAGTCTCTCCCGGGTCCCGTCAGTCCCGGAAGGCCCGGAGGATGTTGTCGGCGTTGTACTGCAGCGCCACCCGGGCGGCAGGGGACACCTGGTCCGGCCCCTTCTGCTGGGCCAGGAACTTAACGAACCGCTGCAGTGTCTTGGCGGCCTTGGCGGGGTCGCCGTCGGCAACGGAGCGGCCGGCCTGCTGGACGGTGGCGGTAAGCTGGCTGGCTACCGGCCCGCCGACGTCGCCCGATTCCACCAGGTCTTCCAGGACATGCTGCAGGGCCTTCACGCTGCCGGGCAGCCAGGCGGCCCGCAGGGGAACGCCGGCAAAGTCCATGTCCGAGGCCAGGTAGAAGTCCGTGTAGGACGGCTGGTTGTAGGTGGTGTTTTGCCGCGCCACCTCTGCGCGGTACTGCGGGTCGTGCATCAGGGTGTACAGCTTGTGGTTGGTGACCTCGGTGCTCATGTACATCCGCAGGGCGGAGCTGTCTGCGGTCCGGACCAGCATTTCCTCTCGCCAGTCGCCCACCACGTCCGCCACCAGGCTGGGGGTGCCCTTGGTGCCGTTGTTGGTGCGCGTGTCCGTGGCGGTGAGCAGCCGGCCCCGCTTCCAGTCATCAATCGTGGGGGTCTGGTCACCCGAGCCGTTGATCAGCTGGGTGGTCATGTCCGCGGCCCAGCGGATGCTCATGTTGGTCCCCGGCGTGGTGGCGGAGATTTTTTCGCCGGCGGCCGACTGCATTCCGATGGCCCAGTTTTCGATGCCCGGAACCGACGGGTCCACGTCTCCGATCATGCCGCGGCCGGTGTCCTTGCCCGAGTAGTCCCCGAACAGGACCTGCCCCGTGGCGGCGTCGCGCATGGCGTAGCCGAAGGGGGCGTAGGTGGCGCCTTCGTGGACGGTGAAGATCTCCTTGCCGGGCCGGGCAGGATCGATGTCGGCCACGTGCATGGCGTCGCCGTGTCCCAGCCGGGCCTCCTGGCCGGGGGCGGCGCTGCCGGGCGGCAGGATGCCGGACGAGCTGTACAGCAGCGACCCGTCGTCGTCGAGCGTGGCGGAACCGTAGACAATCTCCTGCCGGCCGTCGCCGTCCACATCAGCGGCGCTGAGTGAGTGGAACCCCTGTGTGGTGAGTTTGCCGTACACAGGGTCGGTGCCGTCGCGGCCGTGCGGGGAATCGTTGAACGGGTTGGTCATGGGTGTCCAGCCCGAGCCGACGTCCCAGACGGGGGCCAGGTTCCGGCCGTCCCACGTATACGCGGCAACAGTGGTGCGCGTGTAGTAGCCGCGGGCAAACACGGCAGCTGGCTTTTTGCCGTCCAGGTAGGCGACGCCGGCCAGGAACCTGTCCACGCGGTTGCCCGGCTCAATGCGGGCCATGGCGTAATCGCCCCACATCAGGCCGTCGTCGTGCCGTCCCGGCTCGTAGGCAACCGTTTTGAGTTCCTTGCCCGTGGCACCTTCGAACACTGTGAGGTACTCGGGGCCCGAAACGATGAAGCCCTCGAAGGCGCGGAGGTTGTTCCGGGCGCTGCGGGCCGGTGCGTAGACGTCCATGAAGTAGTTGGTCAGCGACGCGGCGTCGGCTTCCGAGAGCGGGTACTGGTACCGCGCCGGGATCCCGAAGGCTTCCTCCAGGGTGGCGGGCCAGCGGCCGGACTTGACCTCGGGATGAGCGGTCCAGCCCTGGAACGTGGCCACCATGTGCCGGTAGTAGTCGGCCGCGCTCATGCGGTAGTCGTCAGCGTTGGTGTGGCCGGCGGCCAGGTCCCCGGCCAGCAGGGTGATGAAGGATTCCGCGGCCACGCTGCCGTCCGCGTTGAAGTTGGTGCTTTTGGTGCCGGGAGCTGTTTTTATCATAAGTTCGGCGCGGCCGTCGCCGTCGAAGTCGTTGACCAGCAGCTGGGTGTAATGGGCGCCGGAGCGGATGTTCACGCCCAGGTCGATCCGGTGCAGGAGGGTGCCGTCCGCCTTGTAGGTGTCCACGTAGGTGTTCCCGGTGTAGCCCACCTGGGAGACGTCCTTTGAGTTGTTCGGGTCCCATTTGACGATGAATTCGTACTGCCCGTCGCCGTCCACGTCGCCCACCGAGGCGTCATTTGCCGAGTAGGTGTAGGCCTGCCCCGCGGGGGTGACGCCGTCGGCCGGCTTTTTCAGGGGAATGTCGACGAAATTGCTGTTCCAAGCGGTGGCGGGGGCGCTGGCGTCCACTTCCACGCCGCCGACGACGGCCCGCACCGTATAGGCCGCACCGGAGGTTCCGCTGGGGTCGAGGTAGTTGGTGCTGTCCGTGACGGTGGCGAGCCTGGTGCCATCCCGGTAGACGTTGAAGTCGGCGCCGGTCAGGCCGGTTTCTGACGAGCCCGTGGCTTCGGGGCCCAGGAGCCGCCAGCTCAGGAACACACCTTCGGAGGTGCCCGCGGCCACCAGGCCGCGGTCCAGCTGGTCCAGTTGGATGCCGGGATTTCCCGTTGCGGTGGAGGGCCCGACGGCGGACGCCGGGGCTGCCAGGCAGCCAAGGGTCAGTGCGGCGCCGAGTGCGCCGACGGAGAGGAGGCGCGCGGGTGTCCTTATCGGATTCATCAGTGAATCCTTTCAATCCGGAAATGGGAAAACGCTTCCCCAGTAACCTAAGGGGCCTGCGGGCACAATGCAACCCTTGCCGCAGGTCCTCCGATGAGGTATGTAAAACGTTGTAGAAGCCCGGGGTCCCAGGCGACACATGACGTCGGAGGGTTTCCTACTGCGCTCCCGCTTCGGGGTGCAGGCTGACGTCCACGGCAGCCGTTCGCCAGGACGTGAAATGCACGGTGAGGTCATCGCGCGAAGGGGCACAGCAGAACGGGCCCGCGGTGACGACAGCATCCGTCTCAAGCGGTGCCACCCGCACCAGGCGCCACGGCTCGTCGTCCACCCGGGCCCTGACAGTCAGAGCATCGCCGGACCTGCTGGCCCGGACAGTGACGTGCCGGCCTTCCCAGCCAGGCACCGGAGACAGCGACCAGTCCGATGCTCCCCGCGTCACAACCGCGCCGAGGCTCTCCTCACCATCGCTCCACTCGATACCGGCCTTGATCCACGTTGCCTCATTGACACGGACAAAGATCCCGGCCTGGTCAAACTGGGCGGAAAAATCGAGATAAAAGGAGACCTCCACGGCCGTCTCCTGCTCAAAAGGCGCAAGGAGGGCGTGTTCGGTGTTGTGGATGAATCCATAGGAAGTGATGCGCCACGCATCACTTTTCTCGGCGGCGGTCACCCGCATGCCGTCCCCGGCAAACTCCACGCGGGCCGGTTTGGTTGTCCAGGTCCCCTCGGTCCAGGCAATATCAGTCATTGTGGCAACTCCTTTTTGGTGCGCAGCGAAGGCGTCAGGACGCACTGGAAAAAGCTGAGGATCTCCCGGCGGTTGGTACCAGGTGTTGCGGAGACCTCGAACCTAGGCGGACTCCCGGACCACCATTTCGGTGGGAATGGTGATGGCGGCGTGGTTTTTGCCGGCAATCACGTCCAGGAGCAGCCGGACCATTTCCCCGCTGATCCGTTCGAAGGGCTGACGGACCGTGGTGAGTGGGGGAGTGGCGCCCGCCGCGGCGGCGATGTCGTCAAACCCCACCACTGCCACGTCCTCGGGCGTGCGCCGGCCGGCGTCGTGCAGTACGTCCAGGGCGCCCAGCGCCATCAGGTCGTTTGCGGCAAAAACGGCGTCCACGTCCGGCACCCGTGCCAGGAGTTCCCGCATTGCCCTGGAGCCGCTTTCGCGGCTGTAGTCGCCGTTCGCCACCAGGGCGGCATCAAAGTGTTCCCCCTGGTGGGCGCGGTAGGCCTCCAGGCGCCGGATGCCGCCGGAGGTGTCCTGCGGCCCGGTGATGGTGGCAATCCGCTGCCGGCCGCCGTCGCGCAGGTACCGGAGGAGGTCAAGCGCTCCTTCGTAGTCGTCGGCCGCCACGTAGCCCATCTTCTTTTCGAACCCCAGGGGAACGCCGCAGGCAATGGCGGGGACGCCGGCGGCGATGATATCCGCGATGATGCCTTTCCTGCTGCCGTGTGAGGACACCAGCAGGACCCCATCCACATGGCCCGCGGTAAGGAAGTCGGTGGCCCGGCGCTGTTCGTCGTCCGTGCCGGCCATGATCAGGACCAGCGGGATGTCATGTTCGGCCAGGGCATCCGCGGCGCCGCGCATCAGGACGGCAAAATTGGGATCCTCGAACAGCCTGTCATGCGTTTCGGTCAGCAGGAACGCCACCGAGTTGGCCTTGTTGGTGGCCAGGTTCCGGGCATGCGGGTTAACCCGGTACCCGGTTTTTTTGATGGCGGCGTTGACGGCGGCCAGGGCCGGCGGGCTGACCCAGTGCCCGCCGTTGAGTACCCGCGAGACCGTCCCGCGGGACACTCCGGCTTCCCTGGCGACGTCGTCGATCTTGGGCCTGGGCCGGCCCTGCGGTTGGTTCATTGTCAGAGCCTATCCAGCCCTAGGCCTTCACGGCGCCAGCAGCGAGGTCAACGCGCCAGTAGCGCTGCAGGAACAGGAACATGATCACCAGCGGAATGATGGACAGCAATGCACCGGCCAGCACCAGGGTGTAGAGCGCCGGGGCAGTGGCGCCCTGGTTCAGCAGCCCGTTCAGGCCCACCGTCAGCGGGAACAGGGTGTCGTCGCCCAGCATGATGTACGGCAGCATGAAGTTGTTCCAGATGGCCACGAACTGGAAGAGGAAGATGGTCACCAGGCCGGGCAGCATCATGGGCAGGGCGATCCGGTTGAAGATGTACATCTCCTTGGCGCCTTCGGTCCTGGCTGCCTCGATCACGTCACCGGGCACCGAGGCGGCGGCGTAGATCCGAGCCAGGTAGATGCCGTAGGGGCTGATGATCTGCGGCAGCAGGACGGACCAGTAGGTGTTGGTCAGTCCCAGCTGGGCCAGCATGAGGTACTGCGGGATCGCGAGGATCACGCCGGGCACCAGGACGCCCATCAGCAGGACCTTGAAAACACCGTTCTTTCCGGGGAAATCGTATTTGGCCAGAACGTAGCCGGACAGCGCCGAAACCCAGGTGGAGAGGAGGGCGCCCACACCGGCGTAGAGGGCCGTGTTGAGCATCCAGCGCCAGAATACGCCGTCGCGGTAGGCGGTCAGCTCCACGATGTTGCTCCAGAGGTGCACGCTGGGGGTGAACGTGAAGGTGGAGAACAGTTCGTCGCTGCCCTTGGTGGCGGCGGCCACCACCCAGATCACGGGGAAGAGGCAGTAGAGCGCGCCGATGATCAGGATGCCGGTGGAAAGGTAACTCGGCTTCTCGCGGATTTCCGTGGGGGTGGACACGGTCAGTTCTCCTGTCCGAAGGCCCGCTTCTGCACTACACGCAGGAAGAGGAAGGATATGGCAAAGGTGGCAAGGGCTATGACGATGCTGGTGGCGGCGGCGGAGTACACGTCATTGCGGGTGAAGGCGTCGCGGTACACCAGCATCAGCGGGGACCAGCTGGTGGAGAGGCTGTTGGCCAGCGGCCGGAGCGTGGTGGGTTCGGCGAAGACCTGCAGCGTGGCAATCATGGAGAACAGCGCCGTCATCACCACGGACGGAGCAATGATGGGGATCTTGATGCGCAGCGCGGTCTGGATCTCCGACGCACCGTCCAGCTTGGCGGCCTCGTAGATCTCCTGCGGCACTGCCTTCAGGGACGTGTACATAACGATCATGTTGAAGCCCACGCCGCCCCACAGGGCAATGTTGGCGATGGCGAAGATGATCAGGTCCGGGTTCAGCAGTGACGGCAGCGCGATGCCCAGTTTGTCTGCCACGAAGTGGAAGGGGCTGACGCCGGGCAGGTACAGGAAGCCCCACAGGAGCGAGCTGATCACGGCCGGGACGGCGTACGGCAGGAAGATGGCGGTCCGCGAGAAGCTGCCGGCCCGGGTCCGCCGGGAATCCAGGAGCAGCGCGAAAAGCAGGGCGAAGCCGAGCATCAGCGGGATCAGGATGGCCCCGTAGGTCAGCACGCGCAGCACGCTGGCCCCGAACTCGGGGTCCGTCAGGGACCGGACGTAGTTGTCGAACCCGGCAAACACGGTGCTCTGCGCGCCCTTGCCGAGGCCCAGGCCGCTGACCTTTTTCTGCTGGAAGCTCAGGACCAGCGTGTAGATGATGGGTGCTGCCATGAACAGCAGGAACAGGACAATGCCCGGTGCCAGCATCGCGTAGGGGGTCAGGACCCGCTGTTTGAAGTTCTTCGCCTTCCGGGGCCGCCCGGGGGCCGCGGTTTTTTCCGCACTGCCTGGCATGGTCGCTGTTGCCGCCATGGTGCACTTCCTTGGGTTGTTGGGGCCAGTAAGCCGGGAGGACGCTGCTGCGTCCTCCCGGCCGGTGGGGTTACTTGACCGTGAAGCCGGTCTTCTTCAGGTCCTCGACGGTGACCTGCTGCATGCTGTCCACGGCCTCGAGGAAGGCGCTCCGGGATTTGGCCTGCGCGGCCTTGGCGAACTGGTCGTTGTAGGCGTTGAAAGCGACATTCACATTGGGGCCGTAGTTGAAGGAGCCCACGTTCTGGGCGGCCTTGCCGATCACGTCGTAGAAGTCAGGCTGGTTGCTGAAGAACTCCGGAGCAGCGGTCAGCGCCGTCTTGGCCCCTTCGGTGTCCGCCGGGTAGATGTTGGACACCTTGACCAGGGCGTCAACGGCTTCGGGGGAGGTGTTCAGCCACGTGGCGAACTTCGCGGCTGCGGCCACGTTCTTGGATTGGGTGGTGACGGCGGTGGAAGAGCCGCCCCAGTTGCCGGTGGCCGGCTTCGCGGCATCCCACTGCGGCATGGGGGCCACTTTCCACTTGCCGGCCGTGGCGCCGGCGTTGCCGGCGAGTACGCCCGGGGCCCAAGCCGCGCTCAGCCAGCCCACCTGCTTGCCGCTGTTCAGTGCGGCGTTCCACTCGGGGGTGTACATGGGCTTGTTGTCGATGGTGCCCTGCTCCACGAGGCCGCCCCAGTAGCCGGCGACTTTTTCGGTGGGCTCTTCGGCGATCTTGACGCTCCAGGCGTCACCGTCGATGCCCCACCAGGATGCGCCGGCCTGCTGGGCCATGCCGGTGAACCAGCCGGCGTCGTTGGAGGAGAACGTCCCCAGGTAGGCTTCGGGATCTGCGTCGTGGATGGTTTTGGCTGCCGCGGCGTATTCATCCCAGGTGGTGGGTACGGCCAGGCCGAGGCCTTCAAAGATGTCGGCGCGGTAGTAGAACGCCATGGGGCCGGTGTCCTGGGGGACGGCGTAGAGGGCCTCGCCGCCCAGGGTCACTGAGTTCCACACGCCTTCGGGGAAGTTGTCCTTGGTCTCTTTGGCCTCGGTGTCAGCGAGGTCAACCAGCGCATCGGCGGCCACCAGGGTGGGGATCTTCTGGTATTCGGCCTGGATCAGGTCCGGCGCGCCGGAGCCGGCGTTGACGGCGGTCAGCAGCTTGGTGATGGCCGGGTCGCCGCCGTCCTGCTTGTTGACGGTGACGTGGATGTTGGGGTTTTTCTCGTTCCAGAGGTCCACCACCTTGTCCAGGTTGGGGGCCCAGGCCCAGTAGGTCAGTTCGACCTTCTGGTTGGGGTCGGTGTTCTGCTCCGCCGAGCCGGTGCCTGATCCTGTGGAACAACCTGCAGTGAGCAGTGCTGCGGCGGCAATCATTGCCACGGCGCCTGCACGAAATGACCTGCGCATTCCGTCCTCCTTGTCGAAAAGCTGAATGTGTCTCTGGCTGATTTTCACCGCTCATCCAACCGAAGCCGTATGACTGTGAGCGGTTCCAGTAATCCACATCAATGTGACCAATGTCAATAAGAACTGTCCTCTAGCCACAGTCAAATAGCCTGTGATACTACTGGGAGCGCACACAGTTCTAAGGAGATCACTCGATGACAGACGTCCTGCAGGCCCCCGCCCCCGCACCGGCGCCGTGGGTCCAGCGCCCCGCAGGCCTTTGCTATGGCGGGGACTACAACCCCGAGCAATGGCCCCGCGAGGTGTGGGTCGAGGACATCGCCCTGATGCAGGAAGCCGGGATCAACCTGGTCAGCGTGGGGATCTTCTCCTGGGTACTGCTGGAACCGCGTGAAGGCGAATACGATTTTGAGTGGCTGGACCACCTGGTGGACCTGCTGACCGATGCCGGCATCAGCATCGACCTGGGCACCCCCACGGCCGCTCCGCCGGCCTGGTTCTGGAAAAAGTACCCGCAGGCCCATCCCGTCACCCGCGACGGAATCACCCTGGGCAACGGCTCCCGCGGGATGGCCAGCCCCAGCTCCCCGGACTACCGCCGGGCCGCCGCCAACATCACCGAACAGCTGGCCCGGCGCTACGGGTCCCACCCAGGCGTGGTCCTGTGGCACGTGCACAACGAATACGGCGCCCCCGTCAGCGATTCGTACGACGACGCCTCCGTGGCCGCCTTCCGCACCTGGCTGGAGGCCCGTTACGGCACCCTCGACGCGCTGAACAGCGCCTGGGGCACTCTGTTCTGGGGCCAGAAGTACGGTGCCTGGGACGAAATCGACGCCCCCCGGCTCTCGGCCAGCGTCAGCAACCAGGGCCAGCGGCTGGACTTCGCCCGGTTCACCTCGAACGCCATGCTGGAGTGCTTCACCGCCGAGCGCGACATCATCCGCCGTCACGCCCCCAACACTCCTGTCACCACCAACTTCATGGCCACCAACTGCCTCTCCCCGGACTACTGGGCCTGGAGCAAGGAAGTGGACATTGTTGCCAACGACCATTACCTGGTGGCGCAGCGCACCGACAACCACATCCTGCTGGCCATGGACGCCGACCTCACCCGGTCACTGGCGGGCAATAAGCCGTGGATGCTGATGGAACACTCCACCAGCGCCGTGAACTGGCAGGGCCGCAACATCGCCAAGCGCCCTGGTGAACTGGCCCGCAACAGCCTTTCCCACGTGGCCCGCGGCGCGGACGCCGTTATGTTCTTCCAGTTCCGGGCCTCCCGCTACGGGGCCGAAAAGTTCCACTCCGCCATGCTGCCGCACGCCGGCACCGGTTCCCGGATCTGGCGCGAAGTCCTGGACCTCGGGGATGACCTGCGCAAGCTCAGCCCCGTCAAGGGTTCCACCGTCAACGCCCGGGTGGCCATCCTGTGGGATGTGGAATCCTTCTGGGCCCAGGACCTCGAATGGCGGCCCAGCAGCGAACTGGACCACCGGGAACGGATCGAGGCCTATTACTCGGTGCTCTGGAACCGGGGCGTGGCCGTGGACTTCGCGCACCCGGAAGCCGACCTTTCCGGCTACGACCTGGTCCTGGCGCCGGCTCTGTACCTGGTGGGCGATGCTTCTGCGGCCAACCTGGGCCGCTACGTTTCCGGCGGTGGGCACCTCATGGTGTCCTACTTCTCCGGCATCGTGGACGCCACCGACACTGTCCCGCCCGGAGCTTCCCCGGGGCCCCTCCGCGACCTCCTGGGCCTGGAAATCCACGAATTCCTGCCGCTGCGCGAACACCAGGCCGTTGAGCTGAGCAACGGCATGGGCACGGGCACCATCTGGTCCGAGGAAATCCACCCCACCACGGCCAGCGTGGTGGCACGGTACCAGGACGGCCCGGCCGCCGCCGGCCCGGCCATCACCCGCAACAGCTTCGGTGCCGGCACCGCCTGGTACGTCTCCACCAACCTCGACGGCGGCGACCTGGCCGCCGTCGTGATGGCCGCGGTGACCGGGGCCGGCGTGCCTGCCGCGCCCACGCACCCGGCAGGGCTTGAGGTGATGGCCCGCAGCAACGGGGAGGACCGCTTCACGTTCTTGATCAACCATGCGGAGAACGACGCCGACTATCCGGCAGCCGGTCTGGACATGTTCTCCGGGGAACAGGTCAGCGGTACCGCCCACGTGCCTGCCGGCACCGTCCGCGTGATCCGGGCCCCCGAAGGAACCAGCTAGCACCACAGACCACCGGCCGGGACCAACAGGTCCCGGCCGGTTTCCACGTCAAGGAGGACGCCCCGTGAAACACCCCCGCAGCATCGGCAGTACCCGTAAACGGCCACCCGGCCGGACGTTGGCCGCCATCACGGCCCTGGCACTGGCCGGCGTGCTGCTGGGGGCAGCGCCGGCAATTGCCGGCCCCGGCGGGAGCCCGGGCCCAGGCAGCAACCAAGGCAACAACCCGGGCCGCGGCAACAACCCAGGCAGCAACACCGGCCGCGGCCCGGCCGCCGTGGCCAACCCTGGTTTTGAATCCGGCCTGTCCGGCTGGACCACGGCAGGAGCCGCGGGCGCCGCCAAGGTGGAAGCGGGCGGCGCGGATTCAGCCAACAGGCTGACGCAGTGGCTGGAGTCGGCGGAAACGGTCACTACATCCCAGACCATTACCGGGCTCAAGAAGGGCTGGTGGACGTTCCGTGCAGCCATTAAGTCCGGTGGGCCCGTGAACTCGTCCAGCCTGGTCCTTACGGGCTGCGGGACCGGCGGCGCCACCGTGCTGCCTTCTACGGAGACGGATGACCAGTGGCTGAGCATTGCGGTCAGCGCCAACGTGGCCGGCAAGTGCACTGTTTCCGTCAGCACCACAGGGGCGGGCGCCTGGGCCAGCATCGACAATGTGAGCTTCACAGAGGGCAAGGTGGAGCGGACCATCCGCGGGGCCGATCTGTCCGGGGTGCCCAAGAACGAGGACCACGGGGCGGCCTATTTCACGGCCGCCGGCCAGCGGGTGGACCCGGTGCGGGCCTTCGCCGATGCAGGCACCAACCTGGTCCGGCTCAAGGTCTGGGTTGACCCTGCCGACGGATACAACCGCAAGCAGCAGGTGGCGGCCATGGCCAAACGGGCCCAGGCGCAGGGCGTACGGGTCCTGGTGGATTTCCACTACTCGGACCGATGGACCGACCCGGGGGCGCAAGGCACGCCCGCGGCGTGGACGGACTTGCCCGCCACGGACATGGCGGCTGCGCTATACGCGCATACAAAAGACGTGATGGAAGCCATCAGGGCAGCCGGGGTCACACCGTACGCCGCGCAGATCGGCAACGAGATCAACCCAGGGATGCTGTGGCCGCACGGTCAAACCTGGGATGTGGACGCCAACGATAACGTGACGGGCGCGCAGTGGGACAACCTGGCGATGTTCCTCAAGGCCGGTACCCGCGCCGTCACCGAGGTCAGCCCCGGTACCAAAACTGTGCTGCACCTGACCAATATCAATAACGGCATTGGTGGCCTGACCTGGTGGTTCGACGAAGTGACCGCTCGCGGGGTTGCCTTCGATATTGTGGGTCTGTCCTACTACGGGTTCTGGCACGGCACCCTTGCCGATCTGCAGGAAGCAGTTAGCACCCTGTCCGGGCGGTACAACAAGGACGTCCTGGTGGTGGAAACCTCGTACCCGTTCACGCTTGAGGACAACCCGAACGCTCCGTGGGAAAACGTGGTGGCCAAGGCGTCGCAGCTGGTCAAGGGATACCCGGCCACACCTGCCGGCCAGGCCGCCAATTTCCGGGCCGTGCAGGATGTGGTGGCCTCAGCGCCGGGTGGCCGTGGGCTGGGCGCCGTGTACTGGGAACCGGCCTGGACATCCGTCCCGGGCAACGGCTGGGATCCCGCCGATCCCACTTCCGGCAACGCGTGGGAAAACCAGGCTGTCTTCGACTACGCCGGCAAGGCGCTGCCGGCACTGGCGGAATTCGGACCCGACGCCGGTGGCACCGGCCCGCTCCGGTAGGTCAACCAGGCTGGGGTTTCGCCGGCCTCCGGAACGCCCGACGGCGGCAGCTGCCTGCCGCCGTCGGGCGCCCATGAAGTGCTTCCGTTGCACACCGGGCATGGGCATTAACCCCCGGCTGGTCGCTGCCCGCTGCGGGCCCAGGTTGTCAGCCGATCGGTGAGGTCCATATAGTCCTGGTTCAGGACCTGCGAGGCCGGGTTGGCGTCGAACCACGCCACGATTTCCCGGGCGCCGTCGGCGAACGGGATGGTGGCCGTGTAGTCCGGCACCAGTGCCTTGATCTTGGTGTTGTCGAACACCACCGAATGGGACCTGTCGCCCAGCAGGTTGGGTCCCAGCTCCGGGCTGGCGGCGGCGATGGTTTCCGAAGCCACATGGACCAGCTCCGGCTCGGCCACCCCGGCAGCGCGCGCGAACAACCGGTAGATCTGGTTCCACGGCAGGTATTCGTCCGAGGTGATGGTGTAGCTCTCACCCACTGCCTGTGGCCGGCCCAGCAGGCCCACAAAGGCCTTGGCAAAATCCTTGCTGTGCGTGAGCGTCCACAGGGAGGTGCCGTCGCCGTGGACCATGACGGGGAGTCCGGCGCGCATCCGGTGGACATCCGTCCAGCCGCCCACCATGGCGATCTTGGTGCGGTCGTAGGTGTGCGAGGGCCGCACCACTGTCACCGGGAAGTCGCGCTCGCGGTACGCAGCGAAAAGTACTTCCTCACAGGCGATCTTGTCCCGGGAGTACTGCCAGAACGGGTTCTTCAACGGGGTGGACTCCAGGATGGGCAGCCGGGTAGGCGGCTTCTGGTAGGCCGAGGCCGAGCTGATGAATACATACTGGCCGGTCCTGCCGGCGAACAGGTCCACGGCCGCGGCCGCCTGGTCCGGGGTGTACGAGATGAAGTCCGCGACGGCGTCGAACCCGCGGGTGCCAAGCGCTTCCCGGACCGAAGCCCGGTTGCGGATGTCCGCGTGCAGTACCTCAACGCCGTCCGGCACCGGCCGCGCTGCGGACTGTCCGCGGTTGAGGACGGTGACCCGGTGACCCAGCGCCGCCGCGCGCTCGGTGGCCGCCGCGCTGATAACCCCGGTGCCGCCCACAAGGAGGATGCTCCGGGGCGCAACGGTGGCTGCTTCCGGCGCGAGTGGACTCACCATGCGTAGTCCTCCGGCGCCGTCTTGTGCCCCGGGAAAATGTCGTCGAGGCGCTTGAGGGCATCGGCGTCGAGCGTGACGTCCAAGGCCCGGATGCCGGCGTCGAGCTGGTCCTGGGTCCGGGGTCCCACGATGGGTGCCGTGACCGCGGGCTGGTGGAGCAGCCAGGCCAGGGCAACGTCGCCGGGTTCGTGGCCCAGCTCATCGGCGAAATCCTCGTACTGCCGGATCTGGTCCTGGTGCTTCTTCAGGGTTTCCAGGGCCCGGCCTTCTGCCCGGCGGATGCCCTGCTCCTGCTTTTTCAGAACCCCGCCCAGCAGGCCACCCTGCAGGGGCGACCAGGGGATCAGGCCCAGCCCGTACTGCTGGGCTGCTGGAATGACCTCGAGCTCCACCTCGCGGCGGAACAGGTTGTAGATGGACTGCTCGCTCACCAGTCCGGTGTAGTTCCTGCGCCGGGCGGCTTCCTGCGCCTGCGCGAGGTGCCAGCCGGCGAAGTTGCTGCTGCCCGAATAGAGGATCTTGCCCTGTTGGACGGCCACCTCGATGGCCTGCCAGATCTCGTCCCAAGGGGTGTTCCGGTCGATATGGTGGAACTGGTAGACGTCGATGTAGTCCGTCTGCAGGCGCTTGAGGCTGGCATCGAGGGCCCGGCGGATGTTCAGTGCGGAAAGTTTGGACTCGTTGGGCCGGTCCGTCATGGTGCCGTAGAGCTTGGTGGCCAGGACTGTCTGCTCGCGGCGGCCCTCTCCCTTGGCGAACCAGCGGCCAATGATTTCCTCGGTCCAGCCGCGGTGGCCTTCGCCGCCGTAGACGTTGGCGGTGTCGAAGAAGTTGATGCCCTGCGACTTCGCAGAGTCCATGATGGCGTGCGCGTCGGCTTCTTCGGTCTGCGGGCCGAAGTTCATTGTCCCCAGGCAGAGGCGGGAGACTTTCAGGCCGGAGCGGCCCAGATGGGTGTACTGCATGGCGGGAATCCTTTGGTTGGGAGCTGTTAGAGCTGCGTGAAGGATGCGACGGCGGGATCGGAACCGATGCGGGCACCGGATTCCAGCGCCGTGAGGGCTGCCAGCTCGTCGGAGGACAGCTGCAGGGACGTCGCGGCGAAGTTTTCCCGGATCCGGCCCGGGTCCACCGACTTGGGAATGGCGATGGTGCCGGCGGCGAGGTGCCAGGCGATGACCACCTGCGCGGTGGTGGCGTTGTGCGCTGCGGCGATTGCCGTGACCGCGTTGCCGTTCAGGTCCCCGCCCTGGCCCAGCGGGCTGTAGGCCTCAACTGCGATGCCAAGGTCCCGGCACTTCGCGGCGAGGGCGGCCTGCTGGTAGCTGGGGTGCAGCTCGATCTGGTTCACTGCCGGGACGATCTCTGCGGTCTCCAGCAGGGTGTCCAGGTGCTCTGCGAGGAAATTGGAGACGCCGATGGCGCGGATCTGCTTGTTTTCGTACAGCCGCTCCAGTTCCTTCCAGGCCTGGACGTACAGGCCCTGTGACGGGACCGGCCAGTGGATCAGGTACAGGTCCACGAAGTCCAGGCCCAGCGCCTTACGGCTGTTCTGGAAGGCCTCCTGGGCCCGGCCCTGTTCCCCGTTGCGCAGCTTGGTGGTCACGAAAATGTCCCCGCGGTCAATGCCGGTGGCGGCGATCGCCGCGCCCACCCCGGCCTCGTTCCGGTAGCCGGCGGCGGTGTCGATGTGGCGGTATCCGGCTTCAAAGGCGTCTTCGACGATCCGCTGCGTGTCTTCCGGCGGAACCTGGAAAACTCCGAGGCCAAGCTGGGGGATGGTGACGCCGTTGTTCAGTGTCAGCTCTGACATGGGTACTCCTTGGCTGGTGCTGGTGCTGGTGCTGGTGCTGGGGCGTGCTGCCGGGTGAATGGCTGCCGTTGGCTTGACGCCGAGAAAGCGGTTTCCGCTGGCTCACTCCTGAGCCTATGCACTTTTGGCCGCCAAGTCAGCAAAGCAGCGTGATTCCGTTTTTCCTAGGACTGCCAGTCCTACCCACGGGCGGTCCACACCCTTGCGGGCCGGGGCAGAATGGATGGCATGGGTCAAAGCGCCGAATTCGGATTGTTCCTCAAAGCCATGCGGTCCCGGTTGAGCCCGGATGACGCGGCGGCAGCTCCCACTGCGGGCGCGCGCCGTGTCCCTGGCCTGCGCCGGGAGGAAGTTGCACGGCTGGCAGGGGTCAGCACCGACTATTACGTCCGCCTGGAACAAGGCAGGAATATCCATCCGTCCCGTACCGTCCTGGCGGCCGTCTCCCGCGCGCTTCGCCTGGATTCCACCGAGCATGCCCACATGCTGGATCTACTGGAGAACTGTGCCGGCAGTGCCGCTGCCGGCGGCACAGGGGTCCAGGGCGTGCGGCCGGCACTGCGCCAGCTGCTTGGGGCCGTGGGGGAGGTGCCGGCCTTGGTGCTGGGCCGCCGCGGCGATGTCCTGGCGGGAAATCCCTTGGCGAACAGCCTGTTTGCTGACTTTCCGGCCATGCCGGCAGCCCAACGGAACCTGACGCGCTGGCTGATCCTCGATCCGGCGGCACGGACGCTGTTCCGGGACTGGGAGACCGTGGCCGCGGAGGCGGCCGGCGCGCTCCGGCTGGATGTGGGCCGGCACCCCAACGATCCACAGGCCAACCAGCTGGTGGGCGAGCTGGCCGTGAACAGCGAGCACTTCCGGCAGTGGTGGGCCGGGCACCATGTGGCCACTCCCTCGGCCGGCAGCGTCAGGCTGCACCACCCTGCTGTGGGACAGCTGGAACTGAACTTCGAAAACCTGGTCCTGCCGGACGATCCGGACCAGACGCTCAGGGTGTACTCGGCACGACCGGAGTCGCCGTCGTCGGATGCGTTGTTGTTGTTGGGGAGCCTCGGCGCGGAACCTGCCGCACCTGGGCGCGAGATGGCAGTTGACCGCAATCCCGGGCAGCGCGACTGCCGCGAAGTGCCATCTCGCGGGGGACCCGCGGCGGAGGCCCCGCCGCCTGCACCCGATCGGTAACCGCGGACCGTCAGTTGCGCCGGCTGTGCGATTGGACAGCGGTGCGGCACTTTTCTGGCCTGCAGTCCATTGGGGCGCCGGGCGGCTCTTAATAAGCTGGAGGGACGCACAAAATTTCGCCGCCAAGGATGGTCTCAACGATGAAACGCATCGCCCTTTTGAAGGAACGCGCCGCAGCCCCGGCCGGTTCGTCCACCACCACCGGTTCCCACTGCCCGGCCTCCGGCCTGTGGAGCCCGGACCGCGACCCGCACACGGTCCTTTCGTTCTTTGAAGGACACGTCTTCCCGGCGTTCCAAGGCGTCCCCACGGTGTGGCGGCGGCGGACTGCCGGCAGCCTGGGCTGACCCGGGCACATACCCCCTCAAACATGCAAAAGGCCGTGGAACCAAAGGTTCCACGGCCTTTCAGCTTCCGCCGGACGTGGGCGTCAGTGCTCTTCCAGCCGGAAACCGAGCTTGATGGTCACCTGCCAGTCCGCGATTTTTCCTTCTTCAAGATGGCCGCGGATCTCCTTCACCTCGAACCAGTCGAGGTTGCGCAGCGTTTTGGAAGCCTGCGCGATCCCGTTGCGGACAGCGTCATCCACACCCTGGTCCGACGTGCCGACAATTTCAGAAATGCTGTACGTGTGGTTGGACAACTTCGCTCCTCGTGATCATCGTTGTTCCCGGTTGCGGGCCGTTCCTGAAGACTAGTGCCGCGCCGGCAGGGTTGGCCAGACCTTAGCCCGACGTTCCCCTTAGCCCGACGTTCCGTTGAGCACCACCACGTTGCTGTAGCGGACCCGGCGGCCTGCGGTCACCAGCACCGGCCCGGACTGCTGGACGTCCGAGGTGACGGTGAGGTCCCTGACCGTAGCGCCGTCCGCTGCCACCGTCAGGGTGGCGCCTTCGCTCGTGGTCAGGACCACGTCCGCGGCAAGGCCCGTGGCGCCGGCAAGCGTGATGTTCGGCCGGTCCGCCCACAGAACCGACGGCTCGTGGTAGGTCCCGGGGCTGACCAGCACCGTCACGGGACGGGGCTGTGCGGAGGGGATGGCCCCCACCGCTGCACGGATGCTGGCGTAATCGCCGGTGCCGTCCAAAGCAACCGTGACCACATCTGCCGGCCGGCTGACCGTTCCGCCCAGCGGTCCCGCCTGGCTTTTCACCAGCGCCGGAACGGCGGCCGCAGGCCAAAGCCCGTAGGAGTACTCCGGCACAAAAGCGTTTCCGCGCTCCTGACCGGAATTCCCCGTGCAGTCCTTGAAGATGTTGCCCCGTGCCACCAGGCCCCCACCCGGTCCCTGATGGTGCAGCGGGTTCAGGACGTCCCGGAAATAATTGTTCTCCGCCACGATCAAGGCACCGTTCCGGCCCAGCATGCCGTAACTGGAGATGTCCTCGAGGTAGTTGTTGAAAACGTGCGACGCAGCGGTGTTGTCCAGGCTGGCGTTGCGCTGGTGGGTGTTCCGGAACCAGTTGTGGTGCAGGGTGATCCGGGTGACCACGTTCTGGGTCCAGCCTTCACCCAGGGCCTTGTTATGGTCCGCGAAAACATTCCAGGAGAGCGTGACGTTGTCGCAGTCCTTCCGGACGTCCACCAGGCCATCACCAAGCCGGGCGAAGTGCATGTGGTCCACCCAGATGTGGTGGGAGGTGTCCATCTGGATGCCGTCCCGGTCGTTGTCCGGGCGTTTGCCGATGAAGTCACCCGGGATGTAGGAATCCCGCACGGTGAAATTGCGGAAAATCACGTTGGCCACGTTAATCAGCCGGAACCCGGCGTTCACCACGGTGGCCCCGGCGCCTGCCCCCAGGAATGATTTGTTCGAAGCGACGGGAAGCTTCTCATACGCGGCAAACGCCAGCACCCCGTGCAGGATCACCACCAGCGGTTCCGGGCTGGCGGCGAACTCCCGCAGCTGGTCCGGAGTGGCGGCATGGACCACCCTGCCGCCGGCGCCGCCGGTGGTGGTGGCAACGCCATTCCCATTGATGCCGGCAAAGCCCACCGGCACGTCCGGCCAGGCCGGCCCGGCGGCGCTTCCGGCCGGTAGCCCGGCGTCGGAAAACCCGCTGGAACTGCCTGCGGAAGGGACCGGGGGAGCCGCGTGGGCTGCGGTTCCCCCGGCCAGCCCGGAAGCGAGGGCACCAGCTGCGAGGCCCGCTGCGGTCAGGACGGTGCGGCGGGGAACGCCCGCTGTTGCCATGTCAGTCATCTCAACCACGCCCCGCCGGGGTCCAGTCGCCGAGGAAGGCTTCCGTGGTGAACCTGGTGGCCTCGTCGGGGCTGAGCTGCGGGTGGAATTCGTTGACGAACGCGCCAGGACCGGTGTTGTTGTACTCGGCAAACCGCCCCTCGTTCCAGGCATGGCCGCCCATGTCGGCCCAGCCCTGTTCGGCGATGTGCGCACCGAGGACGGAATCGCGGATGACGGCCATGGGGTGGGCGTCCGGATCACTGCTGGCGAACCACGGCCGGCCCAGGCTGACGGTGCCGGCAGCGGCGTCTGAGGTCAGGGTGCTGTTGATGATCAGGAAGCCATAGGGGTTTGAGTTTTTGGTGCTGGGCGCCACGATGTAGCCGTTGTTGGTGTTGCTGCCACGGTCCACGGAATGGATGGTGCAGCCGTCAAACACCGCGGTGCCCCGGCCGTAGAGGAAGTCCACGTCGCCTTCGACGTAGCAGTCCTTCAGGTAGGTCCGGGCGGTGGCATCGCGGCCGGTGGTGTCCGCCAGGTACGTGTCCTGGTTGCCCAGGAAGCGGGTGCCCTCGAACGTGACCTTGTCGGCAACGCTCCGCACCGCCAGCGCCTGGCTCCCGCCGTTGGCGGCTTCGTCGTAGGCGTTTTCCACCGTCAGGTTCTTCACTGTGGTCCCGGTGGCTGCGACGGTCAGGGTGGCGCTGCCCACGGCGCCCCACGTGCCGCCGAAGAATTTCGCGCCGCTGGCCGGGAGATCGTAGGTGATAACGACGTCGGACGGGTTGGCTGTTGCGCCCTGGATGGTCAGGTTGGGGCGGTCGGCCCAGACGTTGACCACTTCGCGGTAGACGCCGGGCTTGACGGTAATGGTGCGGGGCTTGGTGCTGCCGTGCGGGATGGAGCCGATCGCCGCCTGCAGGCTGCCGAAGTCGCCGGTTCCATCCAGGGCCACCGTGATGGTGTCTGCGGTGTTGGGTGCGTTGTTCTCCCGCGGTCCCGCCCCGGCGCTGACGGTGTCCGGGACGCGGGCTGCGTCATCCGCCTGGTAGGCGTAGGACGCGGCGGGGTCAAAGGCGGCGCCCACGTTGTCTTTGCGGCCGCGGACTGATTCGAAGATGTTGTCCCGGTTGACCACCTCGGTGCCGGGGTCCTTGGCCACGATGGGGTCCTGGACGGCGGTGAAGTAATTGGCCTCCAGGACCACTTTGGCGTTGTTGCGGCCCATCATGCCGTACTGGCCGACGTCCTGCAGGTAGTTGTTGTACACGTGGGCCGCGGCGGTGTTGTCCAGGCTGAAGTTGCGCTGTGTGGTGTTCCGGATCCAGTTGTGGTGGATGGTCATCCTGGTCACGGCGTTGTCCGTCCACCCCACGCCCAGCGCCTTGTTGTTGTCGGCGAAGACGTTCCAGGAGTACGTCAGGAAATCGGAGTCCTTGCGGGTGTCGATCAGGCCGTCGCCCATCCGTTCGAATTTCATGTGGTCCACCCACACGTGGTGGGTGGTGTCGAGTTGGATGCCGTCCCTGTCGTTGTCGGGCCGTTTGCCGTCCCAGTCGCCGGGGATGTAGGAATCACGGACAGTGAAGTTCCGGAAAATGACATTGCTGACGTTGATGAGCTTAAAGCCGGCATTGACCACTTCGGCCCCGGCGCCCACCCCGATGAAGCTTTTGTTGGCAGCCACGGGGATCTTGACGTATTGTTCAGCGCGGATGGAGCCTTTGACGAAAATAACCAATGGCTCGACGGCGGCTGCATACTCCTGGAGCTGCGCCAGGGTGGCGGCGGTGACAATTCTTCCTGCCTGGCCACCGGTTGTTCGCGACAGCCCGTAGCCGGGCAGGGACGCAAAGCCATCCGGCGTCTGCTTCCAGGATGCCTCCGGTGGTTGGGCGGTCACGGCGGGGGCCAGTGCCCCCGCC
>NZ_LFQH01000140.1:0-248 GCF_001238605.1 Arthrobacter sp. ZBG10
TCCTTGGTCGCGGGGTCCTTACCGAAGAAGTGTTCCCGGACGAACCCGCCGGATTCGGCTTTGTAGGTCTGGTAGTCCCCGTCGGGGGTTTCGTTCATGATCTTCACGAGCGAACCGTCGGTGTCCTGGCCCAGGAGCTCGTCCCATTCCCGGCCCCAGACGACCTTGATGACGTTCCAGCCCGCGCCGCGGAAGAACGCTTCGAGTTCCTGCATGATCTTGCCGTTACCGCGGACCGGCCCGTCGAG
>NZ_LFQH01000141.1:0-241 GCF_001238605.1 Arthrobacter sp. ZBG10
CACGACGCCTACTTCGCCACCGGCATCGACGCCGTGGAAACCAACACCTTCGGCGCCAACTGGTCCAACCTCTCCGACTACGGCATCGACGACCGTATCGAAGAACTGGCAAACAAAGGCGCCAGAATTGCCCGCGAACGCGCCGAAGCAGCAGAAGAAACCGACGGCCGCATGCGCTGGGTCCTCGGCTCCATGGGCCCCGGCACCAAGCTCCCCAGCCTGGGCCACACCACCTACGAAC
>NZ_LFQH01000142.1:0-251 GCF_001238605.1 Arthrobacter sp. ZBG10
GCCGCGAAGGACGAGGCAACTGATGTGGCCCGGACCGCGGCGGATTCGGCGCAGAATGTCGCGCAGACGGCCAAGGAGGAAGTCGCCCATGTGGCGTCCGAGGCCAAGTCCAGTGCGAAGGACCTGATGAACCAGGCAAAATCCGGGCTCACCAGCCAGGCCGGGACCCAGCAGCAGAAGGCTGCCGAGGGAATCCGGAACATCTCCAGCCAACTGCACAGCATGGCCGAGGCTCCCGGAGAGCAGGGCAT
>NZ_LFQH01000143.1:0-231 GCF_001238605.1 Arthrobacter sp. ZBG10
TCCCTGGCACTGTCGTCCCTGCTGCTCTCCGGCTGCGCTGCAGCGGCGGGCGCCCCCGGGCAGGTGACCGGGCCGTCGTCGGACGCTGCTTCCTCCGCAGCCGCCTCCCCCTCCGGAAGCCATGCGGGCGGGCACCACGGCGGCGGAACGTCCTCGCCCCGGCCTGCCGACGGACCCAGCGAGGCCGCCAAGATGGTGTGCGGTGACCAGCCGATGGAGCGGCTCACCACC
>NZ_LFQH01000144.1:0-278 GCF_001238605.1 Arthrobacter sp. ZBG10
CCGGCGGCAGGGTTCTCGGCGGGCCTGTCCCCGGCGGCCCGGGTATCCGCCGCGGCTGCGGCATCCCGGCCGCGCCGGGTCCGGCTCCCCCGCGCTGGCGAACTGCTGGTCCTCGCTGCCGCGAACCTCCTGGCCCTCGCCGCGTTCTGCTGGCCGCTGCTGGGGACCGCCCTCCCGAAGGATGCCGCGGCGGCGCTGCCGTTCGCGGCACTGGCCATCGCCCCGGTGGCTGCTGTCGCCGTCGTCCTGGCCCTGGACGGTTCCGTCCGTTCCGCCCA
>NZ_LFQH01000145.1:0-203 GCF_001238605.1 Arthrobacter sp. ZBG10
GAAAACCGGTTACAGCGCCTGGGCGTGGTGCGACGCGTTGAGGCTGAACTCGCGGCCGTCAAGGCCCTCACCATCGCCGAGTATGTCGGGATCGAGGACGCTCTCACCCCACCGGATCTGGGCATCACCCATCAACGGGCCCGGGAAATCTCCCTGATCGCTGAGGTCGGCGGGATCCTTGGTCTCGGGGCCGGCGCCGCAGC
>NZ_LFQH01000146.1:0-222 GCF_001238605.1 Arthrobacter sp. ZBG10
GGAACATCACCCCAGGCCCTTGCCGAGGTAAACGGCGCCCCCGAACCCGAACCCGAAACGGAATCCGGGCCTGATCCTGAATCCGGGCCGGAGTCCGGGCCTGATCCTGAACCCGGGCCGGAGTCCGGGCTGGTGGTGGAACCGGCGGCTCCTGAACCAGTGGCAGTATCTGAACCGGCGTTGACTTCGGCGGCTCCTACGGTGGTGGCTGCGGGACCGGTG
>NZ_LFQH01000147.1:0-573 GCF_001238605.1 Arthrobacter sp. ZBG10
GCTCCCGGAGAGCAGGGCATTGCCACTGACCTCATCCGTGAAGCGGCGGAACGCACTTCCTCCATCGCCGGCTGGCTCGAGAACCGGGATCCGGGTTCGCTCCTTAGCGAGGTGCAGACCTTCGCCCGGAACAAGCCCGGCACCTTCCTGCTGCTGGCAGCCGGCGCCGGCATCCTTGCCGGCCGCCTCACCCGTGGACTCACCGCCGGGGCTCCGGAAACGTCCGCCAACGGTGGGCAGGCACTTGGCTCGACTCCGTACCCGCCGGTTGCCGGTGGCACTACTCCCCCACCGCCGGTCCACCTT
Organism: Arthrobacter sp. ZBG10; assembly: GCF_001238605.1. NCBI lineage: Bacteria > Bacillati > Actinomycetota > Actinomycetes > Micrococcales > Micrococcaceae > Arthrobacter > Arthrobacter sp. ZBG10. The sequence continues at coordinate 307 of NZ_LFQH01000147.1, forward strand.
CCAGGCCCGGCCGTCACCACCGCCGGTTTCGACGGCGGCGCACCGGGCAGCAACTACCCGTCCGCAGGGTCCGCGTCCTCGCTGGACAGCCCGCAATTGGTGGAGGAGCCGTGGACCGGGAACAGGTTGGATGACGAGTCCTTCGCCACCGATCCCCTTACCGGCGATCCCGTCACCCGGGACCCGTCGGACGGCCAGTCTGGCAGGTTCTGATGAGCAGCGAAGTTCCCGAAGCACCGGCCAGCGCGGCCCATCGGAAAGCGGATA
>NZ_LFQH01000148.1:0-231 GCF_001238605.1 Arthrobacter sp. ZBG10
ACTCGTGACCTTGACTACCCTTCGCACCGCCGCCGCGAGCTCGCTCGCCGCCGCAGGTCTCCTGTTCAGCCTCGCTGCCTGCTCCGCGCCGACCGCCACCCCGCCGTCGTCCTCCGCCCCCGCGGCCAGCGCCTCCGCGTCGGCGAGCGCCGACAACGCTTCCTGCACCGGGGTCAAGGTAATTGTGGATTCGGGTGCCCTGAAGCAGGACGCCGCCACCACGTCCGTGTG
>NZ_LFQH01000149.1:0-314 GCF_001238605.1 Arthrobacter sp. ZBG10
GCCCGGTGGTGGTGGGGCTGCCGGAGGACATCATCCGGCAGCAGATCGACGCGACTGTCCACCCCGTCATTCCGGTGGCGGCCGGCGGGATGAGCAGCACCGACGCCGCTGCCCTGCAGGCTGCCCTGGCGGAGTCCCGCAAGCCGCTGTTTGTCACCGGCGGCAACGACTGGACGCAGGAGGCGGCGGACCAGCTGACCGGATGGCTGGAACGGCATCACATCCCGGCGGCAGCGGAATGGCGGACGCAGGGCACGGTGTCCTTCGATTCCCCCTCGTATGTGGGGCCGATCGGCTACGGGCGCCCCCGGCCC
>NZ_LFQH01000015.1:0-61878 GCF_001238605.1 Arthrobacter sp. ZBG10
AGTTACCTCCCGCCGTCGCGCGCCGATCGCCTTGGCGCCTCGCATTGGTGGCGCGTCGCTCAGCCTTCCAGCTTGGAATGCTCGCCCAGACGGTGCCACGAACGGTTGTGGTGGACCAGCGCGTCGCCGGGTTCACCCGCTTGGACGTCACGCATCACACGGGACTCCAGGGCGTGAACGGCAATGATGGTGGCGGTCCCCACCTCCATGCGATTGATGACGGCGCAGCGCACCCAGGCGCGGACATCGTCATACACCGCTTCGCCGGTTGCGAGGGACGACCAGCGGTGCGTCTGGTCAAAGCGGTCGACGCCGGGCGTCGCTCCAAATTTCGCCAAGTCGACGTCGTGCGCGTCAAGCAGGTGCACGACGACGGTTTCGGAGCGCGAAAGCACTTCGGACGCCGAGGACAGTGCCGAGACCGAGAAAATCAGCAACGGAGGTTCCGCACTCACTGACACGACCGACGATACCGTCAGCGCCACCGGTCCCTCGCCGGCATCCGCCGTGACGACGGCGACACCTCCCGGGTGGCCACGGAACAGTGACTTGAATTCCTCGGCCGAGAGGGTGGGCGGGAAGCGTTGCTTCGGAGCCTCGAGCCAAGTTTCTGCGGGGTAGGCGTGGAACATCGTTATGACGCCCCGGGGGTGGAGCTGGCGAGTTCCTCGCGAATGATGTTCGTCCCTGCGCTGAGAGCACTCAGCTTGGCCAGTGCGATGTCCCGGGGGAACGGTGCCATGCCGCAGTTGGAGCTGGGGATGAGCTTGTCCGCATCGACGAACTGCAGGGCCTTGCGGAGGGTGTTGGCGACGTCCTCCGGGGTCTCGATGGTCTCGCTTGCGACGTCGATTGCCCCGAGCATGACCTTCTTTCCGCGGAGGAGCTCGATGAGGTCCATGGGCACGTGGGAGTTCTGGGATTCCAGCGAGATGATGTCGATGCTGGAGCCCTGAAGCAGCGGGAACGTTTCCTCGTACTGCCGCCACTGCGAGCCGAGCGTCGCCTTCCAGTCATTATTGGCCTTGATCCCGTAGCCGTAGCAGATATGCACGGCGGTCTCCGCACGCAGCCCCTCTGCCGCTCTTTCAAGCGCAGCCACGCCCCAGTCCTTGACCTCATCGAGGAAGACATTGAACGCTGGCTCGTCGAACTGGATGATGTCCACGCCGGCCGCCTCCAGTTCTTTCGCCTCCTGGTTCAGGATCGCAGCGAACTCCCAGGCCAGCTTCTCGCGGCTCTTGTAGTGGTCATCGTAAAGTGTGTCCACCATGGTCATTGGACCAGGAAGAGTCCATTTGATCGGCCGGTCGGTGGTTGCGCGGAGGAACTTAGCGTCCTCGACGAATACCGGCCGCTCGCGGCGCACGGCTCCGACTACGGTCGGTACGCTCGCGTCGTAGCGATCGCGGATGCGCACTGTCTTGCGCTGTTCAAAGTCGACCCCGCTGAGATGCTCGATGAAGGTGGTGACGAAGTGCTGGCGGGTTTGTTCGCCGTCGCTGACGATGTCGATACCGCGCCGGCTCTGCTCGTGGATGGCGATGCGCAGTGCATCCTGCTTGCCCTCGAGCAGCGCATCCCCGTCCAGCTTCCACGGGGACCACAGAGTCTCCGGTTGTGCGAGCCACGATGGTTTCGGCAGGCTTCCGACAACGGTGGTGGGCAAAAGTGTGTTCATGATTGACGATTCTCCGTGGGTCAGTTGACGAGAGCGGGGTATTTGGCGGTCCACTGGTCCAGTAGATCTTTGTGGGGCGTGATGAAGTGTTCCTCGGTGTACTTCGCCTGGGTTACCGCGAGCTGACTGCGCTCGACGCGGTCGTAATCGATCTGGGTCCGCGAGTAATCCTGCTCTCCCAGGCTCGGCTGGTAGACGACGGCGGCGGCGGAGTTCGCGTTGTAGACCTCCGGGCGGTAGATCTTCTGGAACGTCTCCATGGTGCTGATCGTGCCGATGAGCTGCAGGTTGGAGTAATCGTTGAGCAGGTCGCCGCGGAAATAGAAGGCGAGTGGCGCAACGCTGCCGCGCGGCATGAAGTAGCGTACCTGCAGCCCCATCTTTGCGAAGTAGGCGTCCGTCAGTGAGAACTCGTCCTGCTGGTATTCGACGCCCAGGACCGGGTGGCGGTTCTCCGTTCGCCGGTAGGTCTTGGTCGTGGAGACGCTGATGCACACCACTGGCGGCTGCGGGAAGCGTTCCTGGCATGCCGGGGAATCGAGGAACTGCTGGAACAGTTTTCCGTGCAGATCGCCGAAGTCCCCGGGGATGGTGGGCTTGCCTGACTCCGTTGCTGCCGCTGGCAGTACGACGCTGAAGTCGAAGTCACGGACGTAGGAGGAGAAATTGTTCCCCACGATCCCTTGGTGGCGGACCCCGTTTAGCTGGTCGACGATCTGGATGTCGAGAACCTCGAACAGGGGGAACTTCTGATCTGTACCCTCCGCCGTGAACTCTATTTGCACGGAAACGATCTCAAGTTCGAGCGTGTAACGGTCCCGGTCCGGGTTGTCCCAGCTTGCGAGATCGTTGAAGCGTCGCCGAATCATGGTCAAGGCGTTGCGGAGGTTCTCCTGGCGGTGCTCGCCCCGTGCCAGGTTGGCAAAATTTGTGGTGATCCGGGAGCCTTCCGACGGGGCGTATTCCTCGTTGAAGGGGGTGGTGGTGATGCTGAAGGTGAAGTCGTCTGCCATGTGCTGCCAATCCGTTGATGGGCCGGAGACGGCCTTTCCGAAGGGGGTGCATCCATAGTGCAGCCTTCCGAGAGGTATCAAGTAACTCGTGGCTACTATGCATTCATATAGAATTTTCCTATGGCCCAGATTTCGAGCGGATTGACCCTGCAGCAGCTCCGCTATTTCATAGAAGTTGCAGCGGAGGGGTCGATCTCCGCGGCGGCCGATCTTCTCTACGTGGCGCAGCCGACAATGTCCGCAGCGATGAAGGACCTTGAGGCCCGGGTGGGCCGTGGGCTCCTGGCTCGCTCCGCCCGCGGGGTCACCCTCACCGCCGACGGGGTGGAGTTCCTCGGCTACGCGAGGCAGGTCGTTGAGCAGTTTGCTCTCCTCGAGCAGCGCTACCTTGGCAGGCCACCGCGGCGACGCCTGCTCGGGGTGTCAACGCAGCACTACTCGTTCGCGGTGGACGCCTTCGTCCGGATGGTCAAGGCCACTGATGTGGCGGAGTACGAGTTCTCGCTCCGTGAGTCCCGTACCTGGGACATCATCGAGGATGTCCGGACGCTCCGCAGCGAAATAGGCATCCTCTACCGGAACGATTTCAACCGGAAGATCATCGACAAACTGCTCCGGGAATCCGGGCTCGCGTTCACTCCGCTTTTCCTCGCCGATCCGCACATTTTCATTTCGCGGAACAATCCGCTCGCCTCAAAAGAGCGTGCGACTCTCGCCGATCTCGCCGGCTTGCCGCGGCTAACCTTCGATCAAGGTGCGAACAACTCCTTTTACTTCGCCGAGGAGATTCTCTCCACCATGTCCAGTAAGCAAGAGATCCGGGTCTCTGACCGGGCCACGATCTTCAACCTCATGATCGGGCTCCACGGCTACACGATCTCGACCGGCATCATCAGCGGGCAGCTCGACCCGGAGATTGTCGCCATCCCGCTCGACGTTGACGAACGCATAGAGATCGGCTGGATCGGCCACGCAGCGATCCCGCTGACCGACCAGGCACAGCTCTACCTCAGGGAATTGCGGGCCGTCGTCGCCGAGTTTGGCGTCGCGCTACTTGACTGACTGCATGAGCGGGCGGGACTTTACCCTTTCGGTGATTGGATGTGTTTGTTGCACCTGATATGGCGGGGTTACGGTCTACTGTGGGTTTGCGCCGCGTACCGGGACTCAGCCGTGAGGAACTCGCCATGCTCGCAGGAATGAGCGTTGACTACTACAACCGGCTCGAACGGGGGAACCTCACTGGCGTTTCCGACAGCATCCTGGGATCCCTGGCCCGCGCGCTCTACCACCCCAACGGGGACGAGCCGGAGCAGCCACAGAACTTCGCCCGCTTCCTCTTCCTCGATCCTGCGGCGCCCGGCCAGGTGGTGGACTGGGAGCCCATGGCCCAGGACATTGTTGCCATCCTGAGGCAGGAGGCTGCACGGGACCCCCATAACCGGGACCTGACCGACCTCATCGGAGAGCTCTCCACCCAAAGCGAGGACTTCCGGAGCATGTGGGCCGCCCAGAACGTCCGCCTCCACCGCTCCGGCACCAAGTCCTTCCACCACCCCGTAGTCGGCGACTTTGAGCTCACTTTCCAAGCCATGCAACTCCCCGGCGATGAAGGCCTCACCCTCATCGCCTACAGCGCGGCACCGGGCAGCACCGGACACGACACACTCAACCTCCTCGCCACATGGGCTGCAACGATGCGCAGGGAACGCAACGAAGTGGGCGAGCTGCCCGCTCGTCCCGGCACCATCTAGTACTCAGCTCCTCGGCCAAGCAGCACAATGGCCCCACTAAAAGTTCCTTGGCGACGCACATCGCGGACATGCCCCGGGGCCAGCCAGCGTAGAACGTGACGTGGGTGATTGCTTCGATCAGCTCTTCCTGAGAAACACCATTTTCGATGGCGCGGCTGAGGTGGAACCTTAGCTGGTCTGTGTTCCCGCCGGCCGTCAACACCGCTACCGTGATGAGGCTGCGGTCGCGGGCGCCTAGTTCGACGCGGTTCCAGACGTCCTCGAAGAGCACGTCGTCGGTAACTTCGGCGAGCTTCGGTGCGAACTCTCCGAACATTTTCCGGCCGCCGCCTAGTTGCCTGGTTTGGATGCGGCGATTCACTGAGGTCATGGTCGTGTCCGGCGCCGGGCCTGGGGCGTGAGTTCGTGGGCTCCGTAGCTGTTGTCCTGGGGATTCAGTGTGACCCCGGGTGCGACGAGCTGGTCAATGCGGTCCAGCACGTCGGTGGTCAAGGTGATGTCGGCGGCGGGCAGGTAGGACTCGAGCTGTTCCATGGTGCGGGGTCCGACGATGGCGGACGTGACGCCCGGGTGGTTGATGACGAAGGCGATGGCCAGTTCGATGAGCGTCAGCCCGGTCTGCTCTGCGAGCTGGGCCAGTCCTTCGACGATGTCGAGTTTGCGTTGGTTCGCCGGGCTCGTCATGTCGAACCGGGCGTTCGGTCGCGCCGCGGAGGTAGGTGCTGAGGCCGAGTCCTTGCGCCAGCGTCCCGAGAGCCAGCCGCCGCTGAGTGGGCTGTAGGTCAGGGTGCCCATGCCGTGGCGCTGCACCGTGGGAAGGATGTCTTCCTCGATGCCTCGGACCAGGATCGAGTAGGGCGGCTGTTCGGTGACGAACCGTTCGAAATTCCGTTCCCGGGACGCCCACTGTGCTTCGACGATTTGGGATCCGGAATACGAGGAGGAGCCAATGTACCGGACTTTGCCTTGGCGGACGAGGTCGGTAAGGGCACCGAGGGTTTCTTCCACATCGGTGTCGGGGCTGGGCCGGTGGACTTGGTAGAGATCGATGTGGTCCGTGTTGAGCCGGCGGAGGGAGACTTCGACGGCCCGCATGATCCAGCGCCGCGATCCGCCGCGCTGGTTGGGATCGTCCTCGTTCATGGGCATAAAGAATTTCGTGGCGAGGAAGACGTCGTCGCGGCGCCCGGCGATTACCTGCCCGACGATTTCTTCGGATGCTCCGCCCGAGTACACATCTGCGGTGTCAATGAAGTTGATGCCCGCGTCCAGTGCATGGTGGATGATACGGGTTGAGTCGGCGACGTCGTTATTGCCCCAGGGGCCAAACATCATGGCGCCAAGGCACAAAGGGCTGACCTGCACACCTGTGCGGCCAAGCGAACGGTATTCCATCGTGGGGTTTCTCCTCTGTTCAGGCTTCGGGAATGACCATGGCGAAGCGCTCTTCGCGGGCCTCGTCCGGGTCGGGTCCGTTCCGCACCCCGGTGTCGAGCGCGTTGATGCCGGCTAGTTCGGCTTCGGAAAGTTCGAAGTCGAATACGTTGAAGTTCTCGGCGATGCGGCTCGGGTTCGTCGATTTTGGGATAGCAGAGCGGCCTTGCTGCAGGTGCCAGCGAAGCATGACCTGGGCAGGGCTCTTACCGTGGGCTTGACCGATAGCGGCGATAGCTGGGTCTTCCATGACGTTCCGGCGCTCCTCGCCCCACCCGGGGTAGAAGGTGATTCCCCCGATCGGAGACCATGCCTGCGTGACGATCCCGTGCTCGGCGTCGGCAACCTGTACCTCCGGCTGGGTGAAGTACGGGTGGAGTTCCACCTGGTTCACGGCCGGGATGATTTCCGTGGAGTCGAGGAGTTGCTTCAGATGGTGCGGCATGAAGTTGCTGACACCGATCGCCCGTACCCGCCCGTCGGCGAGCAATGCCTCAAGTGCTTTGTACGCTTCGAGGGTCTTTTCGAACCGGTCGGGAGCGGGCTGGTGCAGGATGAACAGGTCCAGATACTCCACACCGAGCTTGCCGGCTGCTTTGTCCCAGGCGTGCAGGGTCTGGTCGTATCCGTAGTCAATGACCCATACCTTGGTCTCAATGAAAACGTCGGAACGGTTCAGGCCCGAATTGCGGATGCCGTGCCCGACTTCCCACTCATTGCCGTATGCCGCGGCGGTGTCGATATGCCGGTAGCCGGCGGCCAATGCCGCCTCGACAGCCGCCGTCGTCTCTTCAGGAGCGGTTTGGAAGACGCCGAGCCCGAGTGCGGGCATGGTGACTCCGTTGTTCAATGTGATGTTCATGGTTCTCCTGATGGTGGTTATGGGCGGACGAGTACTTTGAGTGCTTCGCGGTCTGCCATGGCCTGGTATCCGGCGGGGACGTCGTCCAGGCCGATGGTGCGGTCGAAGACCTTGCCCGGATTGATGCTGCCGTTGAGTACCAGGGGCAGCAGTTCGTCGATGTAGGCCCTGGCCGGTGCGACCCCGCCGGTGATGGTGATGTTGCGCATGAACTCGGGGAATCCGAGCGGAACCTCAGTGAATTGCGGTGCCCCGACGCGGCTGATGACACCGCCGTCGCGGACGACGCCGATGGCCATCTCGATGGCCGGCTTGAGTCCGACGGCTTCGAGGACCACGTGCGTTCCGTCGCCGTTGGTGAGTTCCTTGACCTTGGCGATTCCTTCATCGCCGCGTTCGGCGACGATGTCGGTGGCTCCGAATTCGCGTCCGAGGTCGGTGCGGGATTCGTGGCGTCCCATGAGGATGATGCGCGAGGCGCCCATGAGTTTGGCGGCGATAACCGCTGAGAGGCCTACTGCGCCGTCGCCGATCACGGTGACTGTCTGACCGGGTTGGATGTTGGCCTTCTTGGCGGCGTGGTAGCCGGTGGACATGACGTCGGAGAGACTCAGCAATGACGGGATCAGCTCCTCGTCGAAGCCTGAGGGGACCACAACGAGGGTTCCCGAAGCCTGCGGTACACGGGCAATTTCTCCCTGCCCGCCGTCGTCGTGCCCGCCCCAATGGGCGCCATGGCGGCAGGAAGTCTGCAGGCCTTCCTTGCAGAAGTCGCAGGTGCCGTCGGAGGCAACGAAAGGTGCGATGACAAAGTCACCAACTGTCAGGCCTGTAACCTCGGAGCCGAGTTCTTCGACGATGCCGACGAATTCGTGGCCCATGCGGGAGCCTTCAGAGGTTTCGGGTTTGGAGGCGTAGGGCCAGAGGTCGCTGCCGCATATGCAGCCGGCGACGATACGGACGATTGCGTCGGTGGGCTCCTGGATGGTGGGGTTGGGGACGGTTTCGACGCGCACGTCTCCGGCGCCGTAGATCAGTGTTGCTCGCATGGTTTGTTCCTTCGTAAATTGTGGCCAGTTTCCAGTGAACGCCGGTGGTGGACCTCGTGGGAGTGCACGTCAGTACCCCCATGACATCGATCAGCGGGCGTGCTTGACCTCTGGTGCAGACGCGGTCGTTCGGGTGTCCTGCCTCGTGCGGCGAGGTCGGCGGGGAGTACCAGGACGATGGTGACAATCAGGGCCAGGGGCAGCAGGACGCTGCCGGTGGTGAGCGCCGCGCTGGGGTGCAGGTTTCATGCTTTCCATGCAACCGTGATCCCTTCTCTGTGGGGAGTCACGGGTGTTCCGGGTAAAGCCAGTGCCTCCCTCGGTCTGAGGCGTCGGCGTAGCGTGGAGGCCATGACACACAGCGAGGACGTGCGGAAGTTCCTGACCTCCCGCCGCGCCAGAATCACCCCCGATGAAGCCGGACTGCCCGCCTATGGGGGCAACCGGCGAGTCAAGGGCCTGCGCCGCGAGGAAGTGGCGATGCTCGCCGGAATGAGTATCGACTACTACATCCGCCTTGAACGCGGAAACCTTTCCGGCGCCTCGGACAGCGTCCTCGAAGCGCTCGGACGCGCGCTGAAGCTCGACGACGCCGAATTGGCCCACCTTTTCGATCTGGCCCGTGCCTCCACTGCAGCTCCGCGCGTGCGACGTAAGCGCAGTCCCAAGACGGTACGGCCGAGCGTCCAACGCGTCCTCGATGCCGTCACTGGGGCACCGGCTTGGGTCCGCAACGATCGTGGTGACGTCCTCGCCGCCAACGACCTTGGCCGCGCGCTTTATCTGGAATTGATGGCCGAACAAACCGCGCCGCCGAACAGTGCGCGGTTTACCTTCCTGAATCCGAAGGCGCGGGATTTTTTCGCCGATTGGGAACGCGCCGCAGATGACATGGTTGCGGTGCTGCGTTCCACGGCTGGGAAAAACCCTTATGACAAGGACCTCACTGACCTGATCGGTGAACTCTCAACCCGGAGCGAGGAATTCCGTACCCGGTGGGCCCGGCATGACGTGAAGTACCACCGCACCGGCCGGAAGCGGCTCCACCACTCGATTGTGGGGGACCTTGACCTGAGCTTCGAAGCGCTCGAGCTGGCCGCGGACCCGGGGCTCCGCATCAACATCTACACGGCAGAGCCGGGGTCGCCCTCCGAGGACGCACTGAAAGTCCTCGCCAGCTGGGCAGCGACCCAGCCGAACACCGCCCAAGCAGCAGTCCGGAACACTCTTTGAACGATCGTTGGGTAGGCATGTCTTTCCGGACCCCTCAACTCATGCCCGCGGTTGCTGTTGGAATGGCAGCCAGTGCTGCTCTTTCATCCTGCGCCTCACCAGCAGGACAGCTGACGGCCAACGAAGTCCCTGATCAAGCCACGGACACCCCTGCCTCACCGGGCGGACCTGATTATGGTGACGGACAGTACAGCGCGGAAGGCCAATACGGCGGCCTTCCCTCCTCAATCGGCGTGACCGTAACCCTCGCCGCGGACATCGTCACCGATGTGAGCGTTACACCGCATGCAACTGATCCGACGTCCCTTGACCTGCAGAAACGCTTCGCGGCCGCCGTACCTAGTGTTGTCGTCGGCCGCGACCTCGACGAGATCAACGTTGACCGACTCGCCGGCTCCAGCGGGACACCGCAAGGGTTCAATGCCGCCCTGGAACGCATCAAGGCACAAGCCAACAGATAGGAAATCAAGAGCATCATGGAGCAAAACCCGAATACACCCCGAACGCTGTTGATCGTAGGAGCAACGGGCAGTGTTGGTCGCCACGTGGTGGCCGAGGCCGTCCGTCAGGGCTACGACACGCACGCCCTGGTCCGCGAATCTTCACGGACTAGTGGTCTGGACCCCGCCGCACGGCGGGTAACGGGGGAGTTGACCGACGCTTCGACACTCAAAGAAGCCGTCGCCGATATTGATGCGGTTATCTTCACTCACGGGTCCTCGTACGGCGACGCCGCCGCAGCGGAGGCCGTGGATCACGGGGCGGTCAAGAACGTGCTTCAAGCGCTGGGTGGCAGACGTGTACGTATCGGCCTTATGACGGCGATTGGCGTCACCCGGCGTGGCAGCACGCACGATTGGAAGCGGCGAAGCGAACGGCTGATCCGCGCCAGCGGCAACGACTACACGATTGTCCGACCCGGTTGGTTCGACTATAACGACGACGGCCAACTGGAAATCACGATGCTTCAAGGCGATACGCGCCATGCCGGCAGCCCTGCCGACGGTGTCATCGGCCGCCACCAAATCGCCCGGGTGCTCGTCGACAGCCTCGCCTCCGACGCGGCCAACCACAAGACTTTCGAACTCGTCGCGGAACGCGGGCCGGCGCAAGAAACCCTGGAACCTGTCTTCGCAGACCTGGATCAGGACCCAGCCGGCTTGCTTGACGGGGTACGGGACCAGGCGAATATGCCGGCCGATGCCGAACCCGAGCCTGCACGCCAGGACCTCAACCGGGTAGTGGCCGGCTCAGGCGTGTTCCCGACGTCGAGGTCCTTGCGGTCACCACGCCAATAGTTTTGGCCGGGCCGGGAGAAGTCCGCGATCAGATTTTCGGGGTCAGCCAAACGCCGAACGACCGTTTCCGAAGATCTCGAGGCTGATGCCGCGGAGGCCTATGCGCCGACAGCTGTGCTTGATGCAAAGATGCTTGCCGTCTCCTCGCGGGTTATTGCCAGAATCACCGGTGACCTGCCACGCGCTCCGCGCTAACAACGGGTCCCCAACGGCACGGTGAGGATGCTCCAAGGCACAGAGTTTCGGGGGGTTAGCGGTAGAGGCCTGCGAGGAGGGCGATGATGTCCTGCAGTCTTGCGGGCGGGTCCTTTTTCGTCCAGGCAGCGTAAACGGGTACGGGGGGTGCGTCGCGGACGGCCCGGTAGGTGAGGCCTTGGCGTCGGTATTGGTGGGCTGTTGATTCTGCAGTTACTCCGCGGGCTTTACCGCTGCTGATAAGCGTGAGCCAGTCATCGACGTCGCTGGTGGGAATGGTGTGGTGCGGGTGGCCGCCATCGGGCCACAGGTCGAGTCGGGTGCTTCCGGTTCGGTCATCGATGGCTAGCGGGGCCGTGGCGACTTGGGCGAGGGTCACCGTGCGTTTCGTGGCCAGGGAGTCATCGACTGATATCGCGCAGTAACGTTTCTCGACACCGATGAGAACCAGTTCGAGGCGTGTCGTGTCCGGTACGCGGCGCAGTATCGCCAAGTCACTGGTGCCCTCAAGCAGTCCTGCGGTGGGTGTATTCGTTCGGGTCAGGCGCAATTCATGGTGTGGAAGGGCTACGGCCCATTGGCGTTGGAATTCCAGGGTTTGCTTGCCCAGGGCGGACCACGCGTACCCGACCCGGATCGAACTCGCTCCATCCAGTGCTTCCTGGCGCAGATCAGCCACCACGGCGAGGGCACGGCGGGCGTGGCGGAGTACTCGTTCACCAGCTGGGGTGGGGGAGACACTACGGGTCGTCCGATGCAGGAGCCTCACCCCAAGGGCTGATTCCAGGGCGGCGATATTTCGTGAGACAGCGGTCTGGGAGATGCCGAGCTCGATGCCGGCGTCAGTGAAAGTACCCGTGTCGATGACGCTTACCAGGGATCGCAGGTGACGCAGTTCGACTTCCATTCCTGCAGTGTACTCATGCGCATACCGCATCAATGGGGAGATTCATGCATTATGAGCAGCGGGTGACCGGCTTGCAGAGTTGCAGCATGATCAACATGCAGCGGGCAGGAAGTGGCCGAATCGCTGGTATCGCGACCGCTTTGGGTGGTGCGCTCTCGAACCAGCTCGGGGCGGCCAGTGGGTCCTTGGCATTTCCTGGCATGGGCCCGCTCGGTGTCGTCGCCGTCCGCCAGCTCGTCGCAGCCATGATCCTGCTACCGGTCGTGAGGCCACGGATCAGGGATCTGACCAGGGCTCAATGGTGGCCGGTCCTGCTCCTGGCGTTGGTGTTCGGGATCATGAACCTCACCCTGTACCTGGCCGTCGAACGCATCGGGCTCGGTTTGGCGGTGACACTGGAGTTTTGCGGGCCTCTGGCGGTCGCTCTCCTAAGTACCCGGACCAGGAACGGTGCGATCTGCGCGGCCATCGCAGCAGCCGGCGTCATGGCGATCACCCGGCCCCAACCAACCACTGATTACCTGGGTGTCGGGCTCGGCCTGATCGCCGCCTGCAGTTGGGCTGCCTACATTCTGCTCAACAGGACCATCGGCTCCCGCATCCCCGGAGTGGAGGGCACAGCCACGGCAACCGGAATCTCCGCCGTCCTGTTCCTACCCATCGGCGTCTGGATACTCATCACCACCCGCCCGGACATGTTCGCTCTGCTCTGTGCTGTCGGTGCCGGCGTCCTGGCCTCGACGGTCCCATTCGTCGCTGACCTGATTGCGCTCCGGAAGATCCCCGCACACCTGTTCGGGATCCTCATGAGCATCAACCCTGTCCTGGCCGCTTTCATCGGAGCGATACTCCTCCACGAAGAACTCGGTACTATCGAATGGGTTGGAATAGCTCTCATCGTCGCTGCGAACACAGCCGCCCTGCTCCTACCAAGCGGCACACCACGCGATGCGACGGCCGGAGCCGGCCAGCGGCGCGACTGAACCGCGGACACCTCGAGTTGGTGGGGGAGGCGCGCGTAGAGTTCACGATGCAGCAGAACGATGCGTCTCGCGTGGATCATGCCGATGCTGCAGGCCCCGCTTAGGGCGCTGGCGTCGCCGAAGCGCCGAGTTGCACCGCCAGCTCCATGCAGCGCAGACGGGCCGGGGAGAAGTCGTAGGGCATGTTCCAGATAGTCTCCGCCGCGCTCTTGACGCGGGAGCCCTCTGCCGGGTCGGGGTCGGGCGCCGGGCCAGCGTCATCGGGCGGGTGCAGCTCGTCCCAAGCGTCGAAGAGAGCGTCATCCTCCGCCAGCTGACCGGACTCCTCGATAACGCGCATCAGCGCGGTCTCGAAGGCGTGCCGCTCGGCCGCCACCTCCGAAACGCGGGGGTCGTCGACGGCGACCGTATCGTCCAGGGCCTCCTCGGCGGCCTCGACGCGGTCGGACTCCGCACGCAGCGACGGATCGGCAGCCAGGGCGAGGAAGCGGCCGGCCTGGACGGCCGCGCCGAGCGGACCGAAGATCCGCTCAGTGACCAGCAGTACGTCCAGGTCATCCTGGCGCAGCGAGCCCTCGGGTGCGCCCTCAAGGCGGTCGGAGACGAGATCATCGAGCAGTCCCAGCCTGCTGCCAAGGGTCCGCATGCGCTGCACCGAGGCGCGCTTCCGCTGCAACTGAGCTTCCTGCGCGGCGAGGGTGTCCTCCAGCCGCGCGAGGACGCCTGCGATCCCGTCCTCGTCGTCGGCGCCGCTCGGTTGGCCGCCGTCGAAGGCGTCGCGGATGTCATCGAGGGCGATCCCGGCGTCTGCCATGCGGCGGATCCAGAGCAGCCGAAGGATTTCCGCGTAGCCGTACCGCCGGCGGCCGTCGCCGCCCCGCTCCCGCTCGGGCAACAGGTCAACCTGGTGGTAGTGGCGGATCGTCCGGGGAGTGACGCCGACGAATGCCGCGGCGTCGCCGATGAGGATCTCCCGTGGCGGGGTCGGGAACGGTTGCATGGTGGACCTCTCGGAGTGGGACGGGACGTGCTTCCAGCAGACCACATGACGCTGCGGCAGGTGCAACAAAATAACCGGACGCGGTGTGGATAACGCGGTGGCCGGCTGCGTGGCTACCGGTGCGACAACAGGCACCTCTGGTGCCCCCAGTTACCGGTTCGTCTTTTAACTCCCGGCAAAACGGTACAACTCCATGCGTCCTGCACCAGGATTTCCGGTCAGCTTGACGCCGCTCCGGACGTCGCCGGCACTGCCCAACTGCGGGCAATCGCTTCGAGGGCAGCGTTGTAGGCTGCGGCCCAGTCCATGCCGGGCGGTCCAACCTGGGCAAGTTCCAGACTGACCAGGCCATGAACCTGGCCCCATATTGCCGCGGCAACGATGTCGGCAGGTTCCTGGCGCCATCCGCCAGCCTGTTGCGCGGCAGTCACAGCTTCCTTGAGGGGTCCCATGGCATCGGTGGTGGTGTCCGGGCTGGGCAGGCACTCGGCGAAGGAGGCCAATGCGCCGCCGAACATCAGCCGGTACATTGCCGGATGACTCAGTGCCCAGTGCCTGTATGCGGTACCCAGCCCACGCAGCCCGCCCTCAAGCGCCGCCGCCTGGGAACTGCCGAACGAGCGGAACGCCTCATCCACAACTGCGGTGAGCAACTCGGATTTCCCGCCAAACAACGAGTAGACGGCCGTCGTTGACGTTCCTGCCGCCGCTGCCACATCCCGCAACGTGACTTTTGCCGGGCCACTCCGGTCCACCAACTCGGCAGTGGCCAGCAGCAGCTCATTACGAAGGGAACTGGTATGCACCACAGGTCTTGCCATGCCCACAACTCTGCCATAACCTTGTTTCGTAACAACGTTACAAAACGAAAAATGGTCACTTTGGAAGGCGCATCATGGGGCAACACATCTATCCCGGCCGGTACACGGCTGACCCCGGGCAAGACTCGGTGACGGTTTTCCTGATTGGGATGCGTGCCAACCGCTGGTGGAAAATCGGCAAGGTTGCCCACGTTGCCGCGGCAATGCCACGCATGCTGCGCCACCTTGCCCGGAATCCTGACGCCGGCATGCTCGGGGTTGAACAATGGTTTGGGCGGACCACGATGATGGTCACCTATTGGCGGAGCCCCGACCACCTGCGGAAGTTCGCCGCAGACCGGGACGCCCCGCACCTGGAGCCCTGGCGGCACTTTATGAAGGAACTGTCCGGAAGCGGGGACATCGGAATCTGGCACGAAACGTACCAGGTCCCGGCGAGCGGGATTGAGACGATCTACAGCGGAATGCCGCTCTTCGGGCTGGCGAAAGCCACCGCACAGGTCCCGATCGGTAAGGGAACGCACACAGCCAAGCAAAGAATGGGTCATTCAGCAGGCGCTGCCTGATCGGCAGGTGGATCCACCTGCCGGGATCCGAGTGGCGGAATCGCCGGTGGGAATTCCGGCGCCCTGGTTCGGGAAGCCACTGAGCGGATAATGCGGGCAAGCTCTTTCGGGCGGCTCCACATGGGCCAATGCCCCGTTGGAAGGTCGATGACGTCCAAGTGTTCGATGTTCTTGACTTCTGCAAACATGGGGTGGCCGGTCCGTGCCAGATCGAGCACCTTCGCACCCGGAATCGAGCAGCACACCAGGGTGGTGTGGACCTTGCGGCGGGCCTCGTTCGTGAGCTCGACTGGCTGGCGGAGCACTGGCCCGGGTTCAGGGACAGCCCGTGACCGGAATCGCGCCAGGACTTCCGAGCTCAGACCTTCGAGGCTCGCCTGCTGCGCGAGCACATCGAAGGGCGGCAGCGGAAACTCCTCCACGCTCGCCGGGAAATCCGAGGCAAAGGCACTTCCCGCCGCCACGGGGCCGGAGTCAACCCACACCACTGCGTGGATTACCTCCGGGCGCCGGTCAAGGACCATGCTGACGGGGGCATTCGCTCCGCTGTGCGCAACGAGCGTAACCGGTTGAGCCGCGGCGGCGCCGAGATTGGTGATGGCTTGCAGGATCGCCGTCGCCTGATCCTCGAGGGTCTTCGTTTTGCGTTCAGGATCGTTGCCGTCAAGGCCCGGCAGTGTCACGGCCGTCGCGCGGGACTGGTCAGCCTCGAGCTCCCTCAGTACTTCATCCCACGCCCATGCACCAAGCCAGTGGCCGGCGATAAGAACAATGTTCGTGCTGTTTGCAGTAGGTGTCATGGCACAACCCTCGCAGGCGGTACGGACAAGGGTATGTCACTATTTGTGTCATGAATTGGACCAGGTTTGAACCGTGAAGCGTGTGGAGCGCCTTCTTGCTTTGTCCGAGATGCTGCGCCGCAGCGGCAAGCGCGGCATTTCGGGCGAACGGCTGGCGAGGGAGCTCGAGGTGTCCGTGCGCACCATTAAAAGGGACCTCGACTCGCTGGAAACCAGCGGCGTGCCGATTTGGGCGCGCCCCGGTCCGGGCGGTGGCTACGGATTGGCGGCAGGCGTCACCCTGCCGCCCGTCACTCTTTCCCCGTCCCAGGCCGTGGCGCTCATGGCGGCCGTTTCCGCCGCACGCGATGCCCCGTACGCAGATCTGGCAGCAGCAGGTAACCAAAAAATCCTGGACGTTCTTGATCCCGCCACCCGGATGCGGGCGGACAGGCTGGCCCGGCGCATCTGGGTCAACGCGGTCCCCTCATCCTCGCGGGCAACCAGGTCGGCTCTGGAGCAAGGGATGGCCGAGCAGCGGGTGATCCGCATCCGCTACACATCGGCGGAACACAGCACAACCACCCGCGACGTGGAACCGGTATTGTTCGCCTCCACCAACGGCCAGTGGTACCTCGTCGGGTGGTGCCGGCTTCGCGACGCGATACGGTGGTTCGCCGTTTCGCGCATCGAGCGGGCCAGCGTCACCACCACCGCATGCACTGGCCACACCATCGAAGAGGTTGGCGAACCGCCGCTGAATGCCAAGCCCGTGAACACCAGGGGACATGGCTGACTCAAGTGCCGCCGTCGTGCTTTCAGGGCTTGTTATGCCCCGGCGCACTACCTGATTTGCCGTTGTTACCGGCGGCATCATTTCCGGCGCCACGTCCCGGCGTGGCCGGGATGCGGTCCCGTTGCTGCGGTGCAGCGCCGTTGGACTCGAGTTCCGCGGCTGCAGGTACGGTGAGCGGCACGGCAGCCGGCGCGTGTGTTAAAGGTTCGACGGCGGGCAACGGCGCCGGGTCGGGGCTGCCTTCCGGGAGCGCTTCGGCCGTTGAATCAGCCGCAGCGGGTGTCAGGGATTGCAGGTCGGTCCGGACCAGTCGGACGGCTTCGGTGATTGCCCGGTAGTTTTCAAGCGTCATCCCGCTGCGAAGTGCTTCGTCAACTGCGGTCTTTTCGAGTTCTTCCACGTAGGCCAGGGCCGCCTGCTGATCATTGGCGGCTACCGCTTGCCGGACGTGCCCGAGGATTGTCAGGAGCTTATCCGATGATTCGATGGCGGATTGGAGTTGGTCGAGATGGAAGTCCAGGGGATTGTTTTGTGGTTGCACTGCGGGTGTTGCTGATGTGGTTTGTTGCTCGGTACCGCTGCCGCCCTGCGGCGTGGCTGCGGTGGCTCCGGCAACAAGAACTGCTGCCAGGCATACGGCAGCGATGGCCCTGTGGCGCCTCGTCCGCGGTGCCGGTAATGGTTCCGGTGAGCCCGTGGGGGCACGATCCGGTCGTGGTGGCAGTAGCGGGGTTTGCGGAGCTGTAGGGGTTCCGCCCGCCAGGGCCAGGCGCCGCAGGGAAGTGGTGGCCTGGGCGGCGTCCGGCCGGTCCCGGGGATGCCGGGAAGTCATCGCAGCCAGCAGTGCCGCCCAATCCGGACTGATGCCCGTGGGGATGGCCGGGTCGCGGTTGAGGCGGGCAACACCGGACTCGATCGGGGTGCCGGGAAACTCCACATAGCCGGTGAGGCACTCAAGAAGGACCAGGCCCAATGAGTAGACGTCGCTAGCGCCCGTCAGTTCTCCGCCGAGGGCCTGCTCGGGGCTGAGATACGCTGCGGTCCCGACGGTCCGACCGGTGCCGGTCAGCCGGTTTTCCTCCATCACGCGGGCGATGCCGAAATCCGCGAGCTTGGCCCGCCAGCACTTGCCCACCGCTCCATTGCCGGGCTGGTAAAGCAGGATGTTGCCGGGTTTGATGTCCCGATGGATCACGCCGCGGTGGTGGACATATGACAACGCCGAGGCCAGGTCTGCGCCCACGCGGGCAATATCCTCCGGTTCCAGGGCGCCCTCGCGCAGCTGCCGGCGAAGGTCGGGACCGGAGACATACTCCATCACCACGTAGCTGCGGTTCGCGACGGCGTCGCTGCCGGCGTCGTACAACGTCACCAGCCCTGGGTGGGCCAGGGAAGCGAGGATCCGTATCTCAGCGTCCTGACGGGCGAGCAGTTCAGGATCCCCGCCGTCGCGGGTGAAGACTTTCAGGGCCACCTCCCGCCCCAGCGACTCGTCCACGCCCCTGTACACCGCGGCGGCAGCCCCCCGGCCCACCAGCTCGTGCAACCGGAACCGACTGCCCAGCAGCTGCCTGCTGTCGGTTGGTGGCATCACACCTGTCAAGGGATCTCCGTATAACAAAGCCGGCGTGCGCAGGCCCGGGCGTTGTGGTGTTCCAGGGTTTGGTTACAGGAGTTGGACGAGGACTGGCCTTAGGCGGTGGCGGCAGTTGGTACTGGCGCCTGCTTGGGAGATCATCTCAATTCCGGCAGCACCCGCCAAGAAGGAAGGCTACTTATTAATTACAGAGTATCAGCCGGGGGAGATTGGTGTGGGGTGCCGGCAGAAGTACCCCAGGTGCCGGCCCTGACGGGCATCATTAGCGCAGCCTTTGGTGGAAAGGAACTCTTGGGCCGTAGCCTCGCTGCGATTCGTTCCAGTGCGTTGTTGACGGGAGCCATCGTTGCGGGCAGGTTCAGGAAACCGTGAAGCATTCCCTGAACAGTGACCTGCTTGACATCAACACCGCGGGCTGCGAGCAAGGTACTGAATGCTTCGCCTGAGGCCCGCAACTCGTCGTATTCGGCATTCAGTACCAGTGTTGGCCCGAGGCCGGCCAGTTCGGCGTTGGCGGGCATCGCGTATCCAGGAATGGGAACGCCGCTTGAAGATCCAACGTAGTTCTCTGTTGCCGACCGGATCATCTGCGGTGTCAGTCTCATGGCATCCGGCAGTTCCGTCAATGCGCGCCGGAGTGACTCCGAAGGATGAGGAGGTTCGGCGTGCATCATCGGATAGACCAGCACCAGCTGGTCCGGCACCCATCCGTCCTCGTCCCGGAGCCGCAGCGCGGCGGCAGCGGCCAGATTTGCACCAGCGCTGGCGCCACCCGCAGAAACCGATGTGATGCCCAACTCCAGCATGTTTGCCTGCACCCACCGGATAGCGGCAACGACATCGTCAAGGGGTACCGGGTACTGCACACCGTTGACGGCCAGCCGGTAGTCCACACTCACGATTGTTGCCGACGCCCGCTGAACCAACTGCCGGGCAGTCCAGTCGGCCTCTTTCGTGTCCAGATCTCCGAACTGGAAGGCTCCGCCGTGCATCCACACCAAAGCGTGCGGGGAATCGGCTTCCTTGTTCGGTTCTACGGGGGTGTAAATGCGCAGCGGTACCGGGCCGTGCGGGCCGGGCACTGACACCATACGGGTGGCGGCAGCCGGCGGGGGAGGAGCGTCCGGGTAGGCATCAAATGCTTCCATCTGTGCCCTCATGAGCGGCTCGCTAAGGCCTGCTTCCAGGGACGGAATGCCCGCCAGCAAGGGCAGCCGGACGGCGATGTCGGGGTGAAACGGCATAGGGGTTCCTTTCGAGGTTAACGGCCTTCAGCTGGTGGTGATGAGGAGCCGGACCCTCACGGCAGTGATGTGCTTATCTGAAAGGATCTCAAGTCGTTCGTCCCCATTGATGAATCGTCCTTCCCGCAACCCGGCATCGGTCACCACCAGCTCCCTCACCGAATCCAGCTCAACGTCACAGCCGGGCTTGTGGAAGTCCACTTGCGCCCCCTGGCCCACAACGATGAACTCCGCGGGGTTGATCGCCAGCACCATCCCGAAAGGACGGACGTCTCCTGGTGTAGGGCCGTGGGTGGCGGCAACCGTTTCTTCCGCGAGTTCCGGGGCCGGCGGAACCCGCACGCCTGCGTCCAGGAGCATACCCTCGAGGAGCTTTCTGGAATTCCGAACAGTAATTGTCGTACCCACCAGGTCGTTGCTGATGGATTCCTGGTCCTGTTCAAGGGCGAACCCGAAAATTCGACCGTCCCGCTGCGCGTCCACTATTTCGGGAGTAAGGCAGGTAATGAGGTTGCACGCTGTGCTGAATTGGTTGCCTTCCCTGCCCTCCTCCACCCCGAAGACGCTGTAGCCGAAACCTCCAAAGCCGCCAATTGCCAGAAACGCATCCCCGGCGCGGAAACGCGCTTCGGGTATGAACAAGGGGTTCGAATCCGAGGCGTACTGGCGCATGACTTCTGCCGTGTTGGGAACATAGATGTCCGGCGCCAGGAAGTCGATGGCCGGCGCCGCGGCCCTCCATACCGGGATCATGCCGGCCGTCGGCCCGCCACTGGGGTATTGGCCGGGGAGGTCCTGCCCACGTTGTGGGCCGATCCAGGCGTTGGCGTAAGCGGGGAGCGGCAGTACCTCTTTTCCCGCAGCCGCCAAACCGCCCACAAAGGATGCGAACCCCCACGCCATAAATGTTTCCTCAGCAAGGGGGTTGTCATCGCCGAAGTGGTCCCCCCAGCTCATGGTGCGGTCCGGATTCGTGCCGAGAGCCTGCACAAACCCACGGGCGAAGGAATCCGGGTCCTCGGAAACCGCAGTAATCAACTGCTGTGGGAGGGGCGCATTCCAGGCGGCGTCCGCCACTGCGCTGTGGTCCCTTCCTGCGCCCAGCAGTCCCACTTCATTCTCAACCTGGACCATGATGACGGTATGGTCTGGATCGATCAGGGCCACGTGCT
This sequence comes from Arthrobacter sp. ZBG10, assembly GCF_001238605.1. NCBI lineage: Bacteria > Bacillati > Actinomycetota > Actinomycetes > Micrococcales > Micrococcaceae > Arthrobacter > Arthrobacter sp. ZBG10. Next base: position 20,385 of record NZ_LFQH01000015.1, read on the forward strand.
TCAACAGGGCAGTGTAGGCAGTCCGGTCCGCTTCGAAAAGATTGTCCGAGAAGACGGACAGGCTTGGCCGCGGCATGGATCCGGGGTAGGAGAAGGGGGTTTTCAGAGGTTTGGTGCCCCTGTCCGCGCGGGGAAACCGTTGGCGATCGGCGCGGACCCAGCTGGGGGCATAGGTGGAGGAAGCGTTCTTGAATGCGCCAAACCAGATCATCACCAGGCGGACTCCTACGGACCGGGCGTCGTCCACCAATGCGTCCACGATCGAAAAGTCGAGGTGCCCCTCGACCGGTTCCACTTGTTCCCATGACACAGGGGCGATCACAGTGTTGATCCCCGCCTTTGCCAGCTTGTCCCAGATGGGCGACATGTAATTCCGGTTCGAAGCACTCGAATTGTGCAGCTCGCCTCCAACGCAGAGGAATGGCTTGTCTTCAACGATGAGCCGGGTGTGGTTGCCTGTCCGCTCGAGCCGCGGGAAGTTCTGGTGTGGCATGGTAGTGGTCCTTATTGCTTGTTGGGCGTGGTTTCGGTGTCTTAGGAGGAAGGGGGAGTGACGGTCAGTCTGAATTCCTGGAAGGACAGACCGTCGCCGACCCGGATCCGGAATTCGCCTGGCTCCACGATGTAACCGGCGTGGGCATCGTTGGTCCAGAATCCCAGGTCATCGAAGCCGACGGTCAGTGTTACCCGCCGTTCTTCGCCAGCCGGCACGAACACGCGGTGGAAGCCCCGCAACTGCCTGACAGGCCGGGTAACACTTGCCAGAAGGTCAGAGACGTATAGCTGGACAACTTCATCCCCGTCCCTTGTTCCGGTGTTGCGAACGATCGTGGTGAAACAAAGCCTTGTTCCAGCTCTGAGCCCGTCCAAGGCGACCGACAGTGCCTGGTCCGGCGATGATTCCAGCTCAAACGAGGTGTAGCTGAGCCCGTATCCGAAACCGAACTGCGGCCCGAGCTCCAAGTCCAGATACTTCGACTTGAAGTAATCATCGGTGTTGGTGGGGCCGGTCAGGCCAACGTCCGGCCGCTGGTGGGCAAGGGATCCTCCTGTGCGGGCGGGCCTCCCGGTTGACTCGTGGTTGTAGTAGATGGGTACCTGACCCACCGAACGCGGAAAGGACATGGGCAGCTTGCCGCCGGGGTTGACAGTGCCGGTGAGGACGTCAGAGATCGCTTTTCCCGCCTCAGTGCCCAGGTGCCATGCCACCAGGAGGGCAGGACATTGATCAATCCATTCGCTGACCACCAGCGGCCGGCCTGTCAGGAGCACTACGGCAAAAGGGGTGCCTGAACCAGCAATGGCCCTGATCAGTTCTTCCTGGTCTCCGGGGAGGTTCAATGAACTTCGTGAGCTTGCCTCCCCGGAGAGGGTACTGGGTTCCCCTACGGCCACAATCACAAGATCCGCTTCCGCCGCGGCGGCAGCGGCTTCAGCCTGGAGGCCAGGATCGGAGTCAAAAAAGGTGGCGCTGGGAAGTGCCGTCACCACAGAGCCAGGCAGGGCCGCGGTGAGGGATTCGACAATTGAGGTGGTGGTGGGCGAGGCGAAATACTGTACCCAGGCGCCGAGGTGGTCCTTGCTTTCAGCGTAGGGGCCCACCACCAGAACGCGTTGTCCCCGTGGCTTCAGCGGCAGGACGGCTGCGTGGTTCTTCAGCAGGACAGTGCAGCGTGCGGCAGTGGCCCTTGCCGCTGACAGCGAGGCTTCATCAGGGCCGGTAGCGGCTGCCGACTCGTCCACATAAGGGTTTTCGAACAGGCCCAGTGCCTGCTTAAGACGGAGCACACGAAGTACGGCGTCGTCCAGGCGTGCAGGGTCCAGCACGCCCTCACGGATGATGGGTTCATTTCCGCTGAGCAAAGAGCCGCCCATTTCGACGTCGAGCCCTGCTGACAGAGCCAACCGCCCGGCGTCGGACGCGTTGGCGGCGACGCCATGCTCCACAAGTTCTCCCACACCACCGGCATCTGCGACGACGATGCCGTTATGTCCCCACTCATTCTTGAGGACATCGGTGAGCATCTCCCGGTTGGCGTGCATGGGCACGCCGGAGACTGCGTTGAAGCTTGCCATGACGCTGGCGACCCCTGCTGTGACCGCCACCTTGAAGGGCTCCAGGTAGATGTTGCGAAGCCGTTGGACAGAAATGTCTGTGCTGTTGTAATCGCGGCCTCCCTCAGCGGCACTGTAGCCAACAAAGTGCTTGGCGCAGGCGGCGATAGACGTACTCGAGGAGAGGTCATCGCCTTGGTAGCCGCGGATCTTGGCCTCCCCGAAGACGGCGTTGAGGTATGGGTCCTCACCGAACCCTTCCACCACGCGTCCCCAGCGCGGGTCCCGGGACACATCGATCATGGGCGAGAAGGTCCAGTTGACTCCGGTGGACCGGGCTTCCCTGGCTGAGAGGCGGGCATCGGCCGCCGCCACCTCCGTGTCGAAGCTGGCGGCTTGTGCCAGGGGAGTGGGGAAGATGGTGAATTGGCCGTGGACTACGTCGAGGCCGATCAGGAGGGGGATGCCGTGTGGGCTTTCCTCAACTGCGGTCCGCTGAAGTGCATTGGTGGCCTTCGCCGTTGCAGGCCAGAAAAGGGCACCGGCACCGTTACGGGCAAGGGCGCCCGCTTCGGTGGAGTCCGGCCGCCAGACGATCTGGAGCTGAGCCAGCTTCTCTGCATAGGTCATGGCTGCCAGGATCTGCTCCGGAGTTGACAGTGGTTTCAACTGAGTATTCCTTCCAGGGTTGCTGTCCGGGCCTGGTTGACGCGGACTTCGCCTCGTATCAGGTCAAGCGTTCGCATGATGGCGAGGGTGTCGCTCAGTGGCATCACGGAGCTCTGCAACCTGCCGGTTTCAATAAGGCGGTGAAACTCGAGAATTTCGTATTTGAGCCCGCCGCCGATGATGGGCGCCCGGATGATGTGGGGCTCCATCGTTCCGGGCCCCGACGGGTTGTAGCGTGAAACGGTCAGCCCGTTTGGACAATGGTGCGGGGCCTGCAACTGGATGTAGCCTTCCGTTCCCAGTATCCGTGCGTCGTTGGGCAGAACTGTTCGTATGGAGGAGCTGATGGTTCCGGTGCCCCCGTCACCGAAAAGCAGGAGCGCCGTTGTGTCCAGGTCCACACCGCTGGAACTGATGCTGCCGAACGCGGCGACGGTTGGCTCGCTGCCGAGGAGCCAGTGCGAGAGCTGAACGGGATACACGCCAAGCTCCAGGACGCTTCCCCCGCCCAGCGCGGGGTCATAGAGTGCTGGCCGTGCGCCCGGACCTGACTCCGGTATCGGGAAACCGAAGGACGCTTCGACTTTCCGCACCTCGCCGATGGCACCGTCATCCACCAGACGCTTCAGCTCAACGTAGGCGGGAAGGAACCTGGACCACATGGCCTCCATCAGGACCGCGCCCTTGCTTTGGGCGGTTCGAGCCAGGTCGAGGGCCTCGGCGTGGTTGGAAGTAAAGGGTTTTTCGACCAGGACGTGTATGCCCGCCTCCAGGAAGAGCTTTGCGTGCTCGTGGTGCAGTCCTGCCGGCGTGGAAAGGTAGACGGCGTCTATCCCGTCGTCACGGGCAAGATCCTGAAACGACAGGAGTTGTTGGGGTATGTCGAAGTCGGAACAGAACTTGCCTGAGGATGCGACGGTACGGGACACGGCAGCGGCGAGCGAGGCACCGGGTACTTCACCTATGGCACGTGCGAATTCCCTGGCGATTGTTCCCGTGCCTGCAAGCCCCCACCTGACGGTTGGTGCAGTCATTTCGTCCCCAAAGCCGGAGACGGTACCTTGGGCATCCGGGCCAGGAATTCGATTCCCTTACCAACGTGGACTTCAGGATCGCCCGCGTAGAAGACATGGTGAAGTCCAGGAACAGTAATCAGGTGTACGTCTGCGTTCACTTGTTCGAGGGCCCGAGCCAGCTGCTGACTTTGGCTGACTGGTACCAGCCGGTCCGCCTCCCCGTGGATGAGGAGCATCGGTGGTGCGTCGAAACGGACGTAGGACACCGGGGACATCTGCCGGAGCCCTTCCTCATACGGCCAGGGTGATCCTTTGAGAATCATTTCGATCGGAGATGGAAGCCGGACACCTTCGGCCAGGGACTCAGAGAACGACGGCATCGCGACAGCATCCGTTATGGGATAGAAGCACACAGCGGCGCTGACATGGCTCGGCACATCGGTGGCTCCGACATTCCCCTCAAGTTCAGGGTCGTTGACGAGGGCCACGAGCGCCGCGAGGTGCCCGCCGGCCGATTCGCCCCAGACCGCGATGCGGTCGGGATCGATGCCGAGTTGGGGTGCGAACGTCCGCAGGTAGCGGACGGCGGCTTTCGAGTCGTGCAGTTGCGCTGGGAAGGGCGCTTCGCGCGAATGCCGGTAGTCGATGGTTGCTACGGCCATGCCAGCGTCGATTGCCGATTGGAAGACGAGGTTGGGGTCCCAGTCGCCGGGGGGTTGGCTCCGCGCACCGAAAATCCATGCGCCGCCGTGGATCCAGACGACCAGCGGCGCAGGGGCGGAGGCGTCCGCTGGCACGTAGAGGTCGAGTTCCAGGGCCCGGTAGCCGTCGATAGAGGCATAGATCAGCCCTCTGTGGGCTACCGCGTTGTGAGGTGGATCAGCCAGTGCTCCCGGTGGGAGGAACGCCGGCAGGAACGCCCCGGTAATGTCGTTTGGCATGTTAGTCCTTTGCTTGCAGTGCCAGATCGTCGGAGTGGTCCACGGCCGCTGTTGGTTCATCTGAAAGGCGTCCATCGGGCAGCAGCAAAGCTGCAATGAAACCCAGAAGATAGACCCCCGCCAGTGCCAGGAAAACAGGAGAAAACACGTTGTGGTAGATCGACGCGATTTCTGCCTGCAAGGCCGGGCCGGCGGCGTGGACCACAGCAGGTGTGAGGGTGCGGGAATCGAGTCCGGCTGGCAACAGGGACGCGACGCCGAACCCCACCACGCCGCCCACTACGGCTGAGCCGATGGTGGATCCGACCTGGCCGCTCAGCCCGGCGGTTGCGGTGGCGGTGCCGAGTTCACTGCGGGGTGCAGCGCTTTGCACGATGGCAATGGCGAGGCTCATGAACGCTCCCGTGCCGAGGCCGACGACCGCCATGATCAGCGCCGGGAGCCACAGCGGCACACCCTCCGGGAGCAAAGACATGGCTCCGAGCCCGAGTGCTCCCATCATCGTGCCGACGATCGGAAACACACGGTAGCGGCCTGTCCGCGAAGCGAGCCAGCCCGTCACGAGGTTGCCCACCAACATTCCCAGCACGGTTGCGATGGGTACCAGTCCTGAGATGGTGGCACTGACGCCAAATGCCATTTGGAAGTACGTTGGCAGGTACGCCGTAGCTGAGATGAGCCCCGCACCCATGACTGCTGAAAGTCCCACGCCTGCACTGAAGGTCCGGTTGCGGAACAGCTGAACCGGGATGATGGGGTTCTGTTGCCCCCGCTCGACGGCGACAAGTCCGCCCAGCGCCGCTGCGCCGGCTCCCACGGCGATCCACGCTGTTGAGCTTGCTGAACTGAACCACGCAACTGCCAGCACCACCGCCACAAGGACAGCGGTGAGCAGCAGTGCTCCAACGACGTCGAACCGTTTTCGGCCCGCTGGTTCGATGTGCGGAACGGCGATGACTGCGAGGAGAAGCGCGGCCAGCCCCACCGGGACGTTGATCCAAAAGACCCAGGGCCACCCCCAGTGGTCTGTGATCAGGCCCCCCAGGAGCGGCCCGATCAGAATCGCGACCGGAAAGGCGGCCCCGATGAGTGACAGGTACTGCGGACGCTGCCGCGGCGTGGTGACCTCGGCAACGATCGTCTGCGACATCAGTTGCAGACCCGCCGCGCTCATCCCCTGGACGACCCGCGCAACAACGAGCTGGGTCATGTCCTGCGCGAGCCCACACCCGAACGAAGCTGCAACAAATCCGACGAGCGCAATAAGAAAGACCATGCGCGGACCGACCCGGTCGCCCAGCCCTCCAAGGACCGGGAGCAGGACGGTACTGGCGAGTGTGTACCCGACCACCACCCAGCTCATGTACTGGAGGGCTCCCAGTTCGCCGGCGACAGTGGCCAGTGATGTCGAAACGATGGTGTGATCGAGTGCGCCAAGGAACGAGACCGCCAGGAGCGCTGCCATGAGGAGCCGGAGGCGGGCGGGAGAAACCGGGACCGTTCCGCTGCGGAGGGCTTGGGTCACAGCGTCCCGGCGATCTCGGCCTCCAGGCGATGCAGGAGAGCATGCTGCCGGCGCACCTGTTCGATGGATCGGTAAGGCAGCCGATCGCCCTCGTATTCGCTGGAAAGATAACCCGACCATTCGTTCTGCTTCAGGGTTTGAAGGATCTCGCGCCAGGGTATCTGGCCGTCAACAAGGTCATCGTCGATGTCGAAGAACTTGGCCTGAATGAAGGACACGTAGGGGAGGACATCCACCAGGTCCGACATGGGAACGGCGAGGGGTTTACGCCAGCCTTCTTCCTGGGCTTCTTCGCTGAGGCCGTCGTGCTTGGCGGTGGTGATTGCCCTTTGGAAGATACCGGTGTCGATGAGCAGGCGGAAGTTCTTTGATCCGGTTCGCTCGATGAAAGCGATGTACTCGTCCACCACCGGGTGCTTGATGGGAGTGGGCGCATGGATTTCCGGGCAAATGATGAGATCCAGCTCGGCTGCGAGATCGAGGTTGCGCTCGATCACTTCCTCCCAGATCGGGTGGGGGCGCAGGTCCATGGACACCACACCGATCTTGGGGCGGATTGAGGTGAATCCAAGGCGATGGGCCAGGCGAAGGTCACGGGCCAGCATCCCGGTGCCCTCATCGGCGGTGAGGTCGCGGTCTCGCCACATGCTCGAGTCGATCCACGACCCGTAGTTGGTGGGCTCCAGCTGGTATTTTTCGAGCAGCCCGTACCATTGGTCGATCCATGCCGTGGACGGTTCCGGATAGTTGGGCACATGACCTTCACCCAGGATCTCAATCCCGGTGGCGCCGATGTCAGCGATTTGTGCCATGGCGTCTTCGAGGGTGAGGACGGTGTTGATATCACCGGTGTAGCTGTAGAGGGAGACGCCGTACTTGAGGTTGCTCATGCGAGGACCGTGACCTTTCGCTGGGACGTGAAAATGGACGGTTGGAATTCAGCCGGAATGTAGGGTGCGTGCAGCGCAATATCAACGCGGACATCATGGACACCTGCGGCCAGGCCGCCGGCAAGCGGCACCATGACGGTGGCCACTTCATCGAGCTGCCAGCGAACATTGGTGGATTGGCGCAGTTCCTGGATGCTGAAAGTGCGTCCCTGGAGTGTCCAGCGGGGTACTTCCCGGGTCCATTCCTGACCGTCCACGGTGACAGCCACCCCATCGATGAGGCTTCCCCAGACGCCTCGGTAGTTGGGCATGCGCAGGGCTATTTCGAAACCGACAGTGTCGGCTCCTTCCTGGACGTTGCGAAAGCCCCGGCTTTGGATCAGTTCTCGTTCGAGGACCATTTTTTCCTCACTTCTCTGTGGACGTGGAGTTGATTGATTCTGCGATGTGGCGTGCACCGGCGACGGCCAGGGCCACCCCGGTCAACGTGGGGTTGCAGGCTGTAGGGGTGGGAATAACACCGTTTCCGGCAACGAACAACCCGCTGACGTCCCACACCTGTCCGGTGGGATCGCACACAGCGGTGCCGTCGTTGGATGTCCCCATCCGCAGGGTGCCTTGGTAGTGCAGTGAGGCGCCAGCAGGGAAGGTGAGCGGTTCATCGCCCAGTGGCTCGCCCAAGGACCGGGCAGCGGCAACCACTGATTGGCGCGCTGCGGACAGTGTCTGCTCGTCACGTTCGGTGAAGGTGTAGTGGATGTTCATTGCCGGCAGCCCATAGGCATCCGTGGTGTCTTCGGAGAAGACAACGCGGTCCGACGCTTGGAGGTCCTTGGCGCAGAACCACCCCAGCCCCACGATCGAGCCAGGGATGACGTCCCCTGAAATGGGTACCGGCGACGCGTCGAGTTGCATGACCTGTCCATGAAAGGGCTGCTCGTCGGTGAAGGGCACCCAGCTCACACCGCTTTGGGCGGTGATGGTGGTGTCGTGTGACGAGGCAGCGGGAACATCATCCGCGACGCCGGTCAACCGGACGGCGTGGACGATCTGAGGCTGGTCGTTCAGGTACCGGCCGAGTGCTTCGGGGCGGATACCGGACGCGAAGAGCAGCTGCGGACCGCGGAGGGCGTCGGCGGCAACGACGACGTACCGGGCCGCAATTTTGTGCTCGTCACCGGTCCTGTCGTCCCGCACCCGCACACCGCTGACCCGATCTCCGTCGGTCAGCACCCGCACCACCACGCTTTCGTCGAACAGGCGGGCCCGGGGGTTGTTCCGCGTCTCGTCACCGAACACCACGTCAGCTCCGGACCAAATGAAGCGGCCGTCGTCAGTGCGGCGGACTGCCAGCGGCATGGGCTGGACACGGCGGTCAGGTGCGCGGCCGCCGTCGAGCGCCGTCGCCAGGCGTGAGCGGACCAGGTCGGCCAGGGGAGCGTCAGCCAGGGCCTCCGCGCTGACGGAGAGGAGGCGTTCGGCCTCGCTCAGAAGCTCATCCATGTCCGGAAGGAACGCGATGCGCTCGCTGCCACCTGGGCGCGGGCAGGCTCCGGTCCAGTGGGCCGCCATCCCCCCAACATTGCTGGAGAAGGCAAGACCTGGCAGTCCAGCCTCGCCGGGCTGCTGCCAACCGTCATCGAGCAGGAAGGTGCCGGGCCGGACCGGGCGGGCGACGTCGCGTGCGTACTCTGCGAGGTTCCCGCCGGTTGGCAGGGCGCTCACTTTTCCCTCCGAACGGCGCTGGGCAACTTCGCGGTCCTGCGCACCAGCGATGTTTTTCACGTGGGATCCGGGCGGATCACTGATGGTCGGTCCGGCCTCGAAGATGGCAATGTTCGCCTGGGGGCTGAGTTCGGAAAGTATCCGTGCATAGGTGGCGCCGGCGGGGCCGCTGCCGATGATGGCGACGTCAACGGCAGCTGGATAAGGGCGCGCTGAAGGTACTGCTGTGGTGGTCATGCTGTTCTCCGGGAGTCTGTGGAAGGGAGGGCCTAATGCCCTGGTGGTTTGCTCAGCTGGCGGCTGTGGACAGTGCGGGTTGAGCGTCAAGAAAAAGTCGTCGTTCCCGGCGCCGTTCGGCCTGCAGCGCCGGGTTGGCGATAGGGGAGGCCAGGAGAAGCGCCTTGGTGTAGGCATGGTGCGGCTTGGCAATAACCTGTTCCGTGATGCCTGTTTCCACGATTTCTCCGCGTCGCATGACTGCCACGCGCTGGCTGATGTGCCGCACCACATCCAGATCGTGGGTGACGAACAGGAGCGAAACGCCGGTTTGCTCCTGTATGTCGGAGAACAGTTGGAGGACCCGCGCCTGGGTGGACAAGTCCAAGGCACTGACCGGCTCGTCACACACAATGAGCTTGGGATTCCTGCAGAGGGAACGGGCAATGGCGATGCGTTGCCGCTGGCCTCCGGAGAACTCGCGAGGGTAGCGGGTGCTGGCGTTGGCGGGCAGCTTGACTACATCGAGGAGCTCCCGGACCCGGCGTTGGGCATCAGACCGGGATGTGCCCGATACCTGCATCGGCTCAGACAAAATGTCGCTGATGGTCATGGACGGATTCAAGGAAGTGTAAGGGTCCTGAAAAACCACCTGAAGGTCGCTGCTCAGCGCCCTGCGCTCCTTCTTGCTGAGCTTGGTGATCGACCTGCCATGGAACCGGATATCGCCGCCGGTCACCGGGGCGAGACCAAGCACGGCACGGCCGATGGTTGATTTTCCAGAACCGGACTCGCCCACGAGTCCCAGGGTTTCGCCAGCCTTGATCTCGAGGCTGACACCCTGCAAGGCCCGGAACGACCGTTTACGACCCAAGCCGCCGCCGATCCGGTAGTCGACCGTCAGGTCAGAGATCCGCAGCAGGGGCTCTGATTCGGGCGAGGGGGTCTGGTTGACGGAAGTCATTGTGCACCTTCTGTCTCAGTGTCCATGTCAGAGCCGACGCGGTTGGCCGGTGTTTTCGCGGTTGAATCCAGCGCAGAGTCCAGGAGGAGCCGTGTGTATTCGTCCCGGGGGTTCGTGAACAGGTCATTCACGGCAGCTACCTCCACAATTTCTCCGTCGCGCATCACGGCCACTTGGTCGCAAAGATCGGCAACGACGCCGAAGTTGTGGGTCACCAGGACGACACCCATGCCGCGTTCGGCCTGGAGGCTGCGGATGAGGTCCAGCACGTCGGCCTGAACAGTGACGTCCAGGGCGGTGGTGGGTTCGTCGGCGATAAGAAGCTCCGGGTTACAGGAGACTGCCCCGGCAATCAGCACGCGCTGCGCCATGCCGCCTGAGACCTGGTGCGGGTAGGAATTGAACACTCTCTCAGGATCAGGGATGCCCACACGGGCGAGGAGCTTGAGGGCTTCATCCTTTGCAGCCTTCGCCGGGATTCCCAGATGGTGCCGCATGGGTTCGGTGAGCTGGGACCCGATGCGGAACGCGGGATCGAGGTTGCTCATGGGCTCCTGGGGGATGTAGCCGATCCGGGCGCCACGCAGTCGATTGCGCTGCTTTGGACTCATGCCGAGCAGATCCACGCCCGCGAAACTGAGGGCTCCGGCTGTCATTTCGGCTTGCCCGGGCAGGAGGCCCAGCACCGAGAACGCGGTTTGCGATTTGCCCGAACCGGATTCCCCTACCAGGCCAAGGATCTGCCCCCGTTCCACTTTCAGGGAAATGCCTTTGACGACGTCGGACTTCTCACCGTTGGGGCGGGGGTAGGAAACCCTGAGGTCGTCGATGACCAGGAGTGCGTCGCTGGGATCCACAAGCACTTTCTGCATTGGCCGTGCAGGTTCAGGAGTTGTACTGGCGTGCTTTGCAGCTTTTACTTTCCGGGCGGGGCCGGCAGTTGATCCGTAGTTCGCCAGCGCGTCCCGGACGCCGTTACCAACCAAGGTGCAGGCCATGACCGTCAAGACCAGTGCCGCGCTTGGCCAGATGAGCAGTCCGGGTGCGTTGAAGATGTTTTGCGATGCGTCGTTGAGCATCAGGCCCCAGCTGGCCTTGTCGGACGAGCCAAGACCAAGGAAGGCGATGCCTGCTTCGATTCCGATGCCGGCCCCTGCCAGGAGTGCTGCCTGGATGATGGTGGGGGTAATTACCACCGGAAGGATATGGCGAGCCATGATGCGGATATCGCTCAAGCCGGAGACCCGGGCTGCGTCCACGTACAGCTCTTCCCGCACGGCCCGGACCGAGCCGCGGATGAGTAGGAAAACCGACGGGGCGATCAGGATGCCGAACACCACCAGCGCAAGTGAGGTGCTGCGTCCTACCCGGGCCAGCACTACAAGGAGCACAACGATTGCCGGCAGCGACAGCAGGGCGCCGCTGATCCACATGCTGACACCGTCGATCCAGCCCTGGCGGTAACCCGCCAGCAGACCGGTGGGTACGCCGACCAGCAAACTGACAGCAATGACGATCGCGGCACTGGAAAGGCTGGTCTGGGCGCCGTAAACGAGGTTTGCCAGCACGTCGCGGCCCACGCCGTCAGCGCCCAGTGGATGCTCAGGGGTGAATGGCGGCGCCAGGACATCGGCGAGACGGGTGGCGGTGGGGTCATAAGAGGAGATGAAGGGTGCAAGGATCGCCACCACAACGAGCAAGGCGAGGAACGCCAGCGAAATCACTGCGGCCGGTTCGCGAAGGAACTTCTTGATCAGCCTGTTGCCCTGGGGCGCAGAGGCAACCACTTCAAGTGACTTGCGGGTACCGGTGACAAGGTTATCGGTCATGAGACACGAACTTTCGGATTGATCCAGCCTTGCGCCAGATCGACGAGGAGATTGACGACAACGACGAGCACCACGGTGACCAGGACGATCCCGAGCACAACGGGCAAGTCGCCACGGCCGGCTGAGTTGTTGGCCTGGGTGCCGATACCGGGAATGTTGAAAACTTTTTCAATGATCACCGAACTGGAGATGGCCACGATGAACATCAGGGATACCGTGGTGAGGCTCGGCCCCGCTGCGCTCCGCAAGGCATGCTTCACCACAACGCTTCGCTCCGGTAGGCCCCGGCTGCGCAGGGTTCGAACAAAGTCCTGCTGCATCACATCGATCATTGACCCCCGGACCTGGAGGGCAATGGAAGCCAAAGAACCCAACGCCAGCGCAACGACGGGGAGCGTGATGGAGGCGAGCCACTTACTGGGAGAATCGGTGAAAGCAGTGAACCCGGTAGCCGGGAGCATGCGGAGTTGGACAGCGAAAACCAAAGCGAGGACCAGGGCCACCAGGAAGCCGGGAATTGCCTGAACCAGGGTGGACGCCACCTGCAGACCGCGATCGAGTCGTCCTCGCCGCAAAGCGGCAGTAACCCCTATCAACGTTCCGAAACAGGCGGCAAGGATCAGTGACCCGATCACCATGGAAAGCGTGGGCGGGAGGGTTTGGGAGAGCAGTTCTCCTACGGGCTGGTTCGTAAACCATGACCGGCCCAAATCTCCACGTACGGCTGATCCGAGCCACTGGAAGTATTGGGTGATCAGCGGTTCATCGAGGCCTAGCTGCTGGCGCTTTGCCTCCACTTGTTCGGCCGAAGCCACTGGCCCCAGGACCTGACGGACAGGGTCTTGCCCCGTGAGGTTCAGGAGGAAGAACGTCGCAGTGGAAATAACGAACATGAGCACCAGTCCTGAGGCCAGGCGGCGAAGGATAAACATCAGCACGGCAGCTCCTTGGGCTTCGGGAAGATGAGGGATGGGTAGGGGCGGCCGGCCCTGGATGGGCCGGCCGCCCACCTGCTACTTCTTCGAGGCAGTGAAGCCCCAAAGTGGCGGCAGAGTGGAATAGCGCTGCGGTGTGACAGTGATTTCGGCGTTGCTTGCGAAGACGTTGTCAGACTGGATGTACGGCGCAAACCAGGCCTGGTCCACCAGGTAGGTGTTCAGTTGACGGAACGTCTCGGTTTGGGCGTCACCGGTTTCGCCTTGGGCCTTGTTGATCAGGTCCACCACAGTGGGATCGGAGACGCGGAACGGGTTCCAGAGGGATTCGGGAGTGAGCGCAATCTGGGCGAAATCCCACGGACGCGGGCTGTTGAGCCCGAAAATCGCTGCGGGATACTTTCCTGCCAACAGATCCGAGATGAAGGTCTGGCCGTTCACAGGCTGGTACTGCGGTGTGACGCCGATGGCCGTCAACGCTTCAGTCACAGCTGCTTGCTGGTCCGGATAGACGGGTGATACATCCGGCATGGGCAAGGTGAAGCCGTTTGAGTAACCGGCGTCGGCCAGAAGCTTCTTGGCGGCGGCAACATCGAAGGGGTACTTCTTGTCCAGCTCCGGGAGGTAGGCGTCACTTGTGGAGCTGAAGACCTGGCTGGTGGCCTTGCCCTTACCGCCAAAGACTTTCGCGTGGATGGCGTCGCGGTCCAAGGCCATGTTGATTGCCTGGCGGACCTTCGGCTCGGCGAGCGCAGGAACCAGGGAGCCCTTGCGGTCGAACAGGTAGAGGCCGCTGGTGGTGTAGGCAGGGCTTGTCTGGATATTCAGGCCGGCGGACTTGAGACTGTTCGAATCTTTGTCGGTCACCACTGCGAAGTCTGTTTCACCGGCCCGCAGAGCGTTGAGGATTGCGTTGTTGTCGTTGAAGACGGTGACTTCGAGGGTGTCGAATGGGAAGTCTTTGGCGTTCCAGTAGTCCGGATTCCGGGTGTAGGTGTACTTGATGCCGGTCTGGGACTTTGCGGCATCCAGGATGTATGGGCCGGAACCTATGGGAGTGGTGTCCAGTTCCGGTGTTCCCAAGGCCTTCGGGCTGGCAAGGACACCGGCGGTGCCGCCCAAGTTGGGTACGAGCGAGGGGTCCGGGGCTGAGAGGGTGACCGTGAGGTTGGTGGCGTCGGTGACGGCGACCTCCTGGATGAAGCGCAGTTGTCCGCCGGCTTCGCCCGTACCCTTGCGGGCAGAATCCAGGTTGGCTTTGACCGCGGCGGCATCCAGAGGCGTGCCATCGGTGAATCTAACGCCTTCCCTGATGGTAAGGGACAGCGTGGTCCGGGTGTCATCGTAAGACCATTTGGTCACGATGTTTTCGGCCGGTTCTCCCTCATTGGTGTTCCGGAAGAGGGAGTCGTAGACGGGCTGCAGGAACATGGTGGTGGGTCCAGTGCCGAAGTTTCCTGGCGAGAAGGACTCAGGTGGTGCAATGGCTGCCAGGTCCAACTCAGTGGGGGCGGTTGAATCACCGGGGGAAGAACCGGTGCAGGCAGTAAGCGCCATGACGGCTGTGACGGCGGCAATGCCGACTAATTTGCGCATGTTTCTCCTAGGCAAGGTGTCGAAAGCTCAGCTTCGAGTGATCCGACTTTTCTCCGGCGACATCGCTACGGAGATCGATAGGTATGGCGGTGAATGGTGGCTGGAATGCCTTGGGGAGGCGTAGGGCCTCACCCGGAAGTCCGCGGATTCGATGGATGCGTTACCGGCGCAGGGCCGCTGGATGCAGAGGGTGTGCTCCATGTGGCCTCCCTCGCCGTCGAGGTTGATCTTGCGGGTAGAGCGCTTTGTGGCGTCTGTTACCAAGATAATCCGGTGACCGGAATAAGTCAACAACTTCTTCCGGTCTTCGGAAAATTAGGCAAGTGCCCCTTCGTTGATCTGGTTCCCGGGTTGGTTCAGGCGCTCGAGGAGTCCGGGGAGGTTGTCCTTGGAAAAGAGCTCCCCAAGAACGAGCTGCGCGGCTCCCACGACGCCACCTACCTGTTCGTCAATGGTGGACAGCTCCACGAGCAGGTCCGGCGCGCCCGTTGAGGGCAACCGTTCCAGGACGGCCTGCTGGATGGGCTTCAGGACGATATCTTTTGCCCGGGCAATGCCACCGCCAACAACCAGCATGTGAGGAGCGAAGAAGCTCACCAGCGTTGCGAGGCTGCTGCCGAGGAGTGCCGCTGTCCGGTTGAGTAGCTCCCTCGCGGCCGTATCCTCGTGCTCAGCGGCCAGCGTCACGTCATAGGCCCGGATCCGGCCGGTCTCGGCGAGGACTTGCGCGAGGTAGGGGCTGCGTCCCGTTTCGGCCAGCATCAAGCCGTCCCGCTCAATCGCCCAGCCGCTGGTGACTGCCTCAAGGCAGCCTGTGCGCCCGCACCTGCAGGCAACCACCCCCGCCTCTGGAACGGCCACGTGCCCAATGGAGCCGGCCAATCCATGGGATCCCCGGTAGAGCCTGCCGTGGGTGATGAGGGCGGCCCCCACCCCGGCGCCGGCCCCGAAATAGAGCAGGTGCTTGGCCTTTGCGGCCCGCGGATTGCCCTCTATTTCAGCAAGGGCCAGAAGGTTGACGCGATTGTCCACCCAGGCCGGAACCGGCCAGCGCGCAGCGAACTCCTCCCGTACCGGGTAGTCACCCCACCCGGGCAGGACCGGCACACCTACGGGAGTGCCGGTATCAAAATTGACCGGACCGGAGAGTCCTACGCCTATGCCGAGCAGGTTGTTGCTGCTTTGCTCCCTGACTACCTCTTTGATGATCGCGTTGGCCTGGGCCAGAATCCGTTCGGGCCCTTCGCCGACGTCACAGAGTTCCCGGTGGCGGGTGCCCAGCAGGGCGCCGGCAAGATCGGAAGCGCTGACGACCATCTCATTGGAGGCGATGTCCACACCAACGACGTAGCCGGCCTGGGCGTTGAGTGATAACAGCTTGGCGGTCCGTCCTCCTGTAGAGGGCGCGCGGCCGGGGGAGTGAATGAGTCCTATGTGCTCCAGTTCGGCAACCCGCTCGGCAACAACACTGCGCCCAAGCCCTACCTGATCGGTCAGGCTTGCCTGCGTGATGCCGTCCTGCCAACGGATTGTCTCCAGCACTGATGCCAGTCCGGTGTACCGCTCTATGGCCATTAATTTTCCCTCCAAGCGCCTTCAGCACCTTGATGCGACCCGCGACGACGGCCCCATCACGCTACCGCCTGGCTGACGGTAGGGGCGCTCCCTGGGGCACTGTCCGCAACTTTAGCTTGCGCTGACCAGGTCCCAGTCTATAACTTTTTCCGGTAATCGGATAAACTTTATGAAACCCATCACACAAGGAGGCCGCATGCGGCGATCTGTCAGGACCACTGAAGACGGTGTCCAATACCGCGACTTGAACGGAAACGGAGTGTTGGATCCGTATGAGGATCCACGGCTGGATGCCGCCACCCGTGCCGCGGATCTTCTGGGGCGCTTGAGCATTGACGAGAAAGCCGGGCTGCTGTTCAACACGGTGATGGTTGTGGGTGAACCGGGTGACCACGATGCTTCGGGTCCGTTCGGACCGGAGACTCCTCGCGATTTTGTGGTGGGCAGGTCCATCAACCATTTCAACATTGGCCGGTTCCCGTCGGCCGAGCACATGGCCCGTTGGCAGAACGCCATGCAGGAACTCGCGGAGCTCACTCCACACGGGATCCCCATCACCTTTGCCACCGATCCCCGCCACGGCTTTGCACAAAATGACGGCATGGCCTTTGCCACCGGCTCGTTTTCGCAGTGGCCCGAACCTATGGGCTTGGCCGCCCTCGGCGATCCTGCCGTCGTCAGCGACTTCGCGGAGACGACCCGGCGGGAGTATGTCGCCGTCGGGCTTCGCGCAGCACTCCACCCGCAGATTGACCTGGCATCTGATCCACGCTGGGCGCGTCAACTGCAGAGCTTCAGTTCAGACTCGGCGGTCACCGCAGAATACGGCGCGCTCCTCATCGAAGGCCTGCAGGGCGGGAGGCTGTCGTCCACGGGCGTTGCCTGCACCGCGAAGCATTTTCCCGGAGGCGGGGCACAGGAGGACGGAGAGGATCCCCACTTCCCCAAAGGCAAAGCCCAGATCTATCCCGGCGGCAACTTTGACGAACACCTGGCACCGTTCCGTGCGGCCATCGCGGCCGGCACAAGCGCAATCATGCCCTACTACTCACTTGCGAAAGACCTCGTTGTTGATGGCGTCGCAGTGGAAGAAGTGGGCTTTTCGTACAACAAGTACCTGATCACGTCACTTCTCCGCGAACAGCTCGGCTTCGAGGGTGTTGTCCTGACGGACTGGCAGCTTGTGACTGACCTGGAGGTCTTTGGTCTGCCCTTCCCCGCCAAGGCATGGGGTGTGGAGCACCTCAGTCCACTTGATCGGGTGGAGAAGCTCTTCGAAGCCGGCGTGGATCAGCTTGGGGGCGAATCCTGCACGGACTTGGTGCTCGAGCTGCTGGCCAGCGGCAGGTTGTCCCAAAAGAGGGTGGATGCATCAGTGCTGAGAATCCTCCGGGTTAAATTCGAGCTGGGACTCTTCGACAATCCCTACGTTGACGCGGACGCCGTCAACAACGTCGTAGGATCGGAACCGTTCCGCACAGCCGGACACCGCGCCCAGGCAGAATCCGTCACCGTCCTCAAGAACGAAGGGTTGCTGCCACTGGCGGCAGGTACCCGCGTATACGTCGAAGGTGTGGATCCAGCCGGTGTTAGCGATAAGGTGATCCTCGTTGCGGATCCGGCGGACGCCGATGTAGCGCTGGTGCGCCTGGCCACCCCTTACGAGCCACGCAATGAGTACTTCCTCGACGCCATGACGCATCAGGGAAGCCTTGACTTCCCGGACGAGGAGATCGAACGGGTGCAGGCCATCGCTGCAGAACTTCCCGTGATCCTGGACGTCTACCTTGAGCGGGCCGCAATCCTTACCCCGTTCGATGACATCGCATCGGCGATCACCGCGAATTTCGGTGCATCTGACGCTGCACTGTTCGATGCGTTGACTGGTGCCATCCCTCCGCTGGGCCGGCTGCCAATCGAGCTGCCTCGCTCCATGCCCGCCGTCGAAGCCTCCCATCCAGACGTCCCCAACAACACCGAAGATCCGCTCTACCCCTATGGTGCCGGCCTCAGCCTTTCCTCAACTTCCCGGAGCGAATCCGGGATGCTGACGTGAAGGGGACCACCGGAACGCATCAAGTGAGCGAAGTTCTCTGGAACGAGTTCGTTAGTCCTCCGGATTCGGCGCGGCCACGTGCCTGGTGGCACTGGATGGACGGAAATGTGGACCTCGAAGGCATCCGCGCTGACCTTCGCTGGCTCCATTCAGTGGGCGTCCGGGGCGTTCAGGCCTTCGACGGTGCGCTGGGTAATCCGCTTGTTGTGGAAGAGGCTGTGATCCCCGGGAACGAGCCGTGGCGGGAAGCCATTGCCGTTGCCGTGGAGACGGCCCACGGCCTCGGCTTGGACTTCACTGTTGCCACTTCTGCGGGGTGGAGCGCATCGGGAGCTCCGTGGGTGCAAAAGGCTGATGCCATGCGCAAGTTGGTGTGGTCGCAGACTGTGGTCGAAGGCGGTGTGCTGGCAAGACTCGACAAGCTTCCCGACGTGGCGGGACCGTATCAGGACATCCCCAAGTGGGGAGCCGGGGCGCGTGAAGGTTCAGGTGATGCCAAAGACCTCTTCGCCCTTGCCATCCCGTTCCACGACACCCACGATGCTGTGGAGCCGGCGTTTGTCCGCACCTCCGACTCGCCCACTGAAGCGGTGGCCGTTAACCGTGCGGCCGCCGTCGAACACTTCCGGTTGACCCGTGACCCGGACAACCACTCGGTGGCCTGGATTGAACAGTCCTTTGCCAGTCCTGTGACCATGCGTTCCTGCGTCATCGAGCTGCCCGGCCCGCATGGTTTCGGCGCGGCGCCGCCAGCTGCGGCTACGCTGCAGGTCCAAGGCGACGACGGCGATTACGTCACCGTCTGCTCCCTGCCGGCGACACAATGCCCTTCGCGGAGCATGTCTTTTGCCCCGGTCAGCGGCACGCACTTCAGGTTACGGCTGGAGGCCGACGGGATATCGTCCATCCTGGCGGCGTTCGAGAAAGGAGTGGTGCCCCCGCCGGTATTTCGGCCGCTCAGCGAATATGCCGTCAGTGGATTCGCCCTCTATGAAGCCGGCATGCCCGCGCACAGGGAGGCCAAGAGCGGCTTCGCCACCGCACTCGACTACGACCAGCTTGATACAGACCCGCGCGCAGCATTCGCGGCTGTGCCGCTGACCAGCATCCTTGACATCAGCAGTCAGCTGTCGAAAGGAAGGCTGATCAGTCCCCTTCCTGACGGCAAATGGCGAGTCGTCCGCTTTGGGGCCTCACTTACCGGACAGACCAACGGCCCGGCCCTCCCCGAAGCAACAGGACTCGAGGTGGACAAACTCGATAGCGAAAGAGTCCGCCGCTACATTGCAACCCACCTGGCCCAGTTCGGTGACGCACCGATCGACGGCCTGCTCAGCGACAGCATTGAGGCCGGACTGCAGAACATCACAGATCGCCTCAGCGACGCCTTCTTCCGTCTTCGGGGTTACGACATGATCCCGTGGATGCTCACCACAGCCGGTTTCCTGGTGGAGGACGCTTCCTCCAGCGACCTCTTCCTCGCCGATTTCCGGCGCACGCTCGCTGAAGTCTTCGCAGAGTCCTACTACGGCACCTTGTCCGAAGAAGCACATAAGCGCGGCGCGACCTACTACGCGGAGGCCTTGGAGGACCGCAGGCCGCAGCTTGGCGACGATCTGGCCATGCGCTCGCATGCAGACGTCCCCATGGGGGCCATGTGGACGTTCAGCCCTGGGGCGGGGCCCGCACCCACCTACGTCGCTGACCTCAAAGGTGCCTCGTCCGTGGCACATGCCTACGGGCGCAGCCACACCGGCTCTGAAGCCTTTACTTCGGGGCGCAACCCTTGGTCTGATTCGCCGAAGTCCCTGAAACACGTCGCGGACCTCCAGCTGGCACTCGGTGTGACGCGTTTCTGCATCCATACTTCCCCGCACCAACCCACGCAGGTTCCGCTGCCCGGAATGGCCCTGGCACCCTCGCTCGGCCAATCCTTCAGCCGCAATGAGACCTGGGCGTCCACTGCCAAGCCATGGGTGGACTATCTGGCCCGGTGCTCTCATCTTCTTTCCCTTGGCCGTCCAGCAGTGGATATCGCCTACTTCATCGGCGAGGAAGCGCCGGTCACCGCGCTTTTCGGCAACGCATGCAACGACGACGTTCCCGCTGACTACGACTACGACTACATCGGCCCGGATGCACTTGGTACCGTCTTGAACGTTCAGGCCGGCGAGCTGCAGGCCGGCACATCCCGATACAGGCTGCTCTATCTGGGCGGTGCCAGCCAGAGGATGAGCACGGCAGCCCTCGAAGCCATTCTGCGATTGGTGGAGCAGGGCGCAACCGTCGTCGGCAAACGTCCAACGGCTCGGCGTTCACAGGCTGACGACAACCAGCAACATCAACGTCTCTGCGACTTGATCTGGGGCAATCGACCAACGGGCACCGTTTTCGCCACCTCCGACCTGGCAGCCGTGCTTCGGGAACATTTCCCACCACGAATCATCGTGGGGGACTCACGGGTCCGGCGGATCGCCCGGTGGGTGGACGGCGAACAGCCCCTGCTTTTTATCGCCAACCCTGTCAACGAAACGCTGCGCACCACCGTGACGCTGCCGACCATGCACGGCGGATTCGTTGCCTGGGACCCGGTGACACTGCAACGGCATGCCCTGGTACCCGCGGAGGGTGGCGACGGCTTGGACGTGCGACTTCCCCCTTACGGTTCGCTCTTTATTCTCAGGGGCGAGGCGGATCGACTTCCCGACAAGGAGTGGTTAACCGAAGTTGCCGGTGAATGGACACTCACCATCCCGGGCGCCGATCCTCTACAGCTAACCCACGCCACCCATTGGACCGACCCGGAAATCGGGGCCGAGCACTTCTCCGGAACGGCGACCTACGTGGCGGAGATCCAGCTCGACGGCCCCGAGCTGCCTCACGCAATACAATTCGCCGATATTGCTGATGTCGCAAGGATCAGCGTCAACGGTGTGGAGGCGGGAATCCTCTGGACTGCGCCTTACCGGGTGTCCACCAGCGCATTGAGGCCAGGGCGGAACCGGATCGAAGTCAGTGTCACCAATCCGTGGCGCAACCGGCTGATTGGTGAAGCCCACAGCACCACCGGCTCGCTCTACCCACCTATGACGGGCGTCTTCACCGACGCAGCCGAAATCCTGCCTGCAGGATTGCTGGGGCCACTGAGCCTGGTCCACCACCGCCGCCCGTCTACTCCACCATTGAAAGGACTGGATGTATGAATACCCAACTGACGCCCGCCGCTGTGAACCAGGAGGGCCAGCGACGGTCCGACCTCGGCGATGGAACATACCTGAACCCGGTGTTTGCGGGGGACCACCCGGACCCGGCCATCCTACGTGACGGGGATGATTACTACTTGACCTTCTCGTCGTTTGAGTCCACGCCCGGACTCATCATCTGGCACTCACGGGATCTTTTGAACTGGCAACCGCTCGGGCCCGCCCTCTCCACGCCCATCGGCTGCGTGTTTGCCGTCGACATGTGCAAAGTGGACGGCCGGTACTTTATTTACATACCGATCATCCCCACCGCCATCTCACCGGACCCAACTGCGCCTGTGCTGACCTATGTCATCCATGCCGAGAACATGGCGGGACCTTGGAGTGAGCCCATCAATCTGGGCATCGAAGGGCATATCGATCCAGGGCACGCGGTGGGAGAGGACGGCAGCCGCTATCTGTTCCTCAGCGGAGTCAGCCGCGTCCGGCTCACCGACGACGGACTGGCTACGGACGGACCAGTGGAGCACGTCTACGACGGCTGGCGCTACCCCGATGACTGGGTGGTTGAGGCCTACGCACTGGAGGGGCCCAAGCTCACCCGCCGCGGCGAATGGTTTTATCTCACGACGGCGGTTGGCGGCACCTCCGGTCCGCCCACCGGGCACATGGTCGTTGTCGCCCGGTCCCGCTCCATTGACGGACCGTGGGAGGACTGTCCCCGCAATCCCATCATCAGGACATGGAACGCGGACGAACCATGGTGGAGCAAGGGCCATGCCACCTTGTTTGAGGGCCCCAACGGCCAATGGTGGAGCATCTATCACGGCTACGAAAACGGGTTCGCCACGCTGGGCCGGCAAACGCTCCTGGAACCCATCGAATGGGACGGGGACGGCTGGCCAAGGGCAGTCGGGCAGGACCTTTCGGCGCCGCTGCCGGCACCCCTGCCCGCTGCGTCCCAGGCAGCCAATCAGGTCCATGGCTTGCCGTTGTCAGACCATTTTTCAACTGAGCGCTTTGGAACCCAATGGTCGTTCCACGCCCCGTCCCGAAACGAGTATCTTCGGGCGTCCTTTGACGCCGGGCTGGTCCTGCAGGCCCGGGGATCGGGCCCGTCGGACAGCTCACCGTTGACGTGCATCGTTGGCGACCGGCGATATGAGATCACCGTGGAGATGGAGGTCCGCGACGGTGCCCAAGGCGGGCTGCTGCTGTACTACAGCGACCGCTTGTTCTGCGGCATGGGCCACGACGGCGACCGCATGACCAGCTACCGCGCCGGCAGGGCCATCCCGTACTGGCGTGAAGCTGCGCCTGCGGCCCGGACAATGCATTTGCGCATTGTCAACGACAACCACATAGTCACCCAGTACTACAGCCTGAACGGGACCGACTGGACCAGACATGGATTGCGTTTCAACGTGGCGGGCTACAACACAAATACGGCTGACGAACTCCTCAGCCTGCGCCCGGCACTGTTTGCAGCCGGAACAGGGGAAGTGCGGTTCCGGAACTTCACCTACCGAGCGTTTAAGGACTGAGCGGGGCCTTTGCTCTAGTGCCCGCGGAGTTCAACCGCCTGCCCAGGGCCTGCACGGTGAGTGCAGGCCCTGGGCACTGCCAGGCTTAGTTGCCGCGCTGTTCGAATTCCAGGTCAAGCTCTTCGTGGCGCGAGTCGGTTTCCGGGTTTGTTTCGCCATCAGTGACGATTTCATGGTCCAGTTGCCGTTGAACCTGGCTATCGAGAACCTGCAAATTTTTGTCTTTCATTTTTCCCAGGTCCTCAGGAAAAACGTCGGCAGGAGTGATCCGCAGGTTTTCTTTCATGGCAGGCCTTTCTACAGCAGCATTCCAAAGATTGGGACGCTCGCGATTGGTGAAGTCTACGTGCTGGCAGGCTCCGGCCGGAAGCGTTTGCCTGCAGAACCTACCGGCAGGCTCTTGGATCAGTCCGAGGCCTGGATCTCCCTAGGGACGGAATGCTTGCGTGGCCTGTTCCGGGCGGGGATCCGGGTTACAGCCTCGTGGCGTGGACCCGGGCATTTCAAATGCTCCCGATACCGTCCACGGTCATTCGAACCACAACGCCGGCTTCCAACGGCGGGGGAGTCCTGGCACCGTTGCGTCCCCCGGGGCCCGGCGAGGCAGCCCGCTGCCGCGCGTCCCCGCAAGGTGACGGGCGGCCCGTTCCGAGCTGTTGACAGACGGGAAGTAACGCGGGTAACCTAAGTCACATGCCCGGCAGGTAACGCGCGTTACCAACAGCGTTTCCTCCGGGCTGCCAGACAATGAGGCGCTGGCAACATCCCTGCATCAACCAAGAGCACCCGGAGTATTCAATGGCGAAAACCACCCCCGACGAGTCCGTTCCTGTGCGGCAGCGGGGAGTCACCATGAAGGACGTCGCCAACCACGCCGGCGTTTCCCGGACTGCAGTCTCATTTGTCCTGAGTAACCGCGAAAACGCCAGTATTTCCGAAGAAACCCGCGCCCGCATCAGCGACGCCGTGCAGGAACTGGGCTACCGCCCTAATGCCGGCGCCCGTGCGCTGGCAGCACGGCGCAGCGACTGGTACGGAATCGTGACGGAGATCGTCACGGCACCCTTCGCCGTCGACATCATTAAAGGCGCCCAGGACCAGGCCTGGCTTGACCGCAGGTTCCTGCTCATCGCGCCCTCCGACCAGGCCGATGCCGTAGGACCCAACGACGGACTGGAAGATGCTGCAACTGAAAAGCTGCTGGAACAACGAGTGGAGGGACTTCTCTACGCAGCCACCTTTCACCGGGGTGTCCACGTCCCGGAAAGCGCCAAGGAAGTACCCACCGTCCTGATCAATTGCTTTGACGCGGACGGAAAGTTGCCGTCGATCGTCCCCGACGAGCGTGCCGGTGGCCGCGTCGCCGTCGAACACCTGCTCCAGGCCGGCCACACCCGGATTGGAGTGATCAACCTCGACCCGGACATTCCCGCCGCAGTGGGGCGATTGGAGGGTGCCCGCGAAGCACTCGCACTTGCCGGACTGGAGTTGGACCCGGAACTGGTGGTGTCCGGATACGCAACGGCCGATGGTGGCTACGAAGCCGCGTGCCGGATCCTGGACCGGTACCCACCGGCTGACCGGCCCACCGCACTGTTCTGTCTCAACGACCGAATGGCGATGGGTGCTTACGACGCCATCAAGGAACGGGGCTTGACCATCCCCGGCGACATCGCCGTGATCGGCTTCGACAACCAGGAACTCATTTCGGCCTACCTGCGGCCAAAACTGACCACGGTTGCGTTGCCCTTCGAAAAAATGGGGGCCCTGGGCGTCCAAACGCTCGCTGCCCTTACAGCCGGACAGCCGATTCTTGCCAACCAGCAATTGGTCGGCTGTCCGCTGCTAGAACGCTCTTCGGTCTGACCGCGAAATCAACGTCGAAGAGCAAACCCTTACCCACCCCTTCACTTTGCTGATGAAGATAGGAAAGAGACAACCATCATGACACAACCCCGATACTTCCGGGCTGCCCGGATGACGGCAGCAAGCCTTGCTATGGGTGCGATGCTGCTCACCGGCTGCACCGCCAACGTTGGCAAAACAGGCACCTCCGACGCCGAAGCGAACGCCAGCGCGTTCCTCACCATTCCACGCGAGGACATGGGTACGTTCGTGCAGAACTTCAACCCGTTCGCCCCCACGGTCAACCCGATGGTTCAGCAGTCCATCTACGAATCGCTCCTGATCTTCAACCCGGCAAAGGGAGAAACAGTGCCGTGGCTGGCCACCGAGTGGAAGGCAGCAGAGGACGGCAAATCAGTAACGTTCACCCTTCGTGACGGGGTCAAGTGGTCCGACGGGCAGCCTCTCGTGGCTGACGACGTTGCGTTCACTTTCGAACTTCAGAAAAAAATCAAGGGCGGTTTTGAGTACCTGGACACCGTGACCGCCGAGGGGAATAACGTCACGTTCAACTTCAACAAGCCCTGGTCGCCGGCCCTCCATGACGTTGGCCAACTGATCATCCTGCCCAAGCACATCTGGTCTGCTTTGCCGGACCCGGAAAAGGACGCAAACGCCAAGCCGGTGGGTACCGGACCCTACACCGAGGTGGATACGTTCCAGGCCCAATCCTTCGTCCTGAAGAAGAACCCCAACTACTGGCAGCCTGGCAAGCAGAAGATCGCCGGCATCAAGATGCTCGCATTCGCAGGGAACGACGGCGCCAACCTCGCCGCCGCCAACGGGGACGTTGACTGGGCTCCGCAGTACATCCCCAACATTGAGAAGACGTTTGTTTCCAAGGACAAGGAGCACCGCCAGTACTGGTTCCCTGCCACCGGCGCCATGATCAACTGGCAGCTCAACACCACCAAAGCACCGTTCAATGATGTTGACGTCCGCAAGGCACTGAGCATGGCCGTGGACCGCGACCAGGTCACCAAAATCGGCATGAGCGGCTACGCCAAGCCGGCGGACTGCACCGGCCTCTCCGGCAACTATGAAACCTGGAAGAACAGCCAGGTCAAGGACAACTGCACGTGGACCAACCACGAGGTGCAAAAAGCCAACGACCTGCTGGACAAGGCAGGCTACCCCAAGGGTGCCGACGGGAAGCGCACGCTCAAGGACGGCAAACCCTTCGAATTCAAGATCTCAGTGGGTGCGACGTCCTCTGATTGGCTGTCCGTGGCCAACGTGATCGCGCAGAACCTGGCCGAGGTGGGCGTCACTGCCAAGGTGGAGTCCCCTGACTGGGCTGCAGTGGTGGCCGGGTACGAGACCGGCGACTTCGACTCCGGCATCGTCTGGAGCGCCAACGATCCCAGCCCCTACAAGTACTTCAACACCTCCATGGGCAGCGCCACGGTCAAGCCGGTAGGCACCAAAACGTTTGATAACTACCACCGCTTCGGCGACACGAAAGCCGATGCGCTGTTGGCCGACTTCGCAGCTGAAGCTGACGAAGCCAAACAAAAGGACATCGCCAACAAGCTCCAGGAAGAGTACAACGACGCCGCACCGCTCGTGCCGCTGTTCTCAGGCCCGGAATGGGGCGCCTTCAACGACACCCGATTCACCGGATGGCCCACCGAGGACAACCCGTACGCCACCCTCTCCGTCCGGTCACCTACAACGGTGCTCGTCCTGACCACCCTGGAACCGCGCAAGTAGTCCCCACCGCCGCCCTAACCTCGCTGCGCTTCGGCCAGGGAACCCGGGCGGCGTGGGCCCAACCACCGCCGCCCCCTTACCGCACGCCCGGCAGAACACCCGTTGATCCTGGCCCATACTGCCGGGCGTGCCCCACCTTTACGCAATTCCCGAATGGAGGGAAACCGTGCGCTTCATCCTGCGCCGCCTGGGTTTCTACCTGATCGCCTTCATGGCATCCATCACCTTGAATTTTATGCTCCCGCGGTTCATGCCGGGGGACCCCGTGTCCCGCATGTTCGCCCGTTCCCAGGACCGGATGCAGCCCGAACAGATCGAGGCCCTGCGCAAGTTGCTGGGTGTTGACGATCGGCCCATCTGGGAGCAATACATCGACTACCTGCACAACGTTTTCACCGGGCAGATGGGTGTTTCCATCTCCCGTTTCCCCACCCCGGTCACCGAGGTCATCTCATCCCAAATTGGCTGGACACTCCTGCTGGGGGGAACCGCGCTGGTGATTGCCGCCGTCGTGGGTAACCTGCTGGGAATCCTGGCCGCCTGGCGGCGCGGCGGAACGATCGACTCCGCGCTCCCGCCGCTGCTGGTTTTTATTGGCTCATTTCCATACTTCTGGCTTGCGATGGGTGCGCTGTACCTGTTCGGCGTGGTGTTGGACTGGTTCCCGATCCGGCATGCATTCACGGACGGTCTGGAGCCTGCCTTCACCTGGGAATTCATCGGCGACGTCGGTGCGCACCTGGTGCTGCCTGCGCTGACGATTGTCTTGGTCTCGATCGGCGGCTGGATGCTCGGTATGCGTAACACCATGATCGCCACCAACTCCGAGGATTACATCACCATGGCTGAAGCCAAGGGCCTCCGCCCGGGCCGCATCATGCTCCGCTACGCCGCCCGCAACGCCATGCTTCCCTCCGTAACGAGCTTCGGCATGGGCCTTGGATTCGTTGTGGGTGGTGCGCTGCTCACTGAAGTGGTGTTCGCCTACCCCGGAGTCGGTTACCAGCTCCTTAACGCCGTCCAAGGGCTCGACTATCCACTGATGCAGGGCCTGTTCCTGACCATCACTGCCGCTGTTCTGCTGGCCAACTTCCTGGTGGACATCCTGTACGTCCGCCTCGACCCGCGCGTGCGCAGCAACTAGAGGACCGATCATGACAACCGCACTCCTGAAGCAGCCCACGCCAACACCAGCTGCCCGCAAACCAAACCGTAGCTTCATCCACGGCCTCACCAGCAACAAAAAAGCGCTGACGGGGATGGCCGTGATGGTCATCTTCATTGCCCTGGCCTTGCTGGCGCCGGTGCTGTTTCCGGGCGACCCGTCCAGGATCACCGCATTGGCGTCCCTGGAACCATCGGCTGAGCACTGGCTTGGCACCACGGCCAAAGGACAGGACGTCCTCGCGCTGACTGTCCACGGCTCACGCAGTTCGTTGTTCGTGGGGCTGACCGTGGGCTTGCTGTCCACCTTCATCGGAATCCTGGTGGGACTTGCCTCGGCGTACTTCGGCAAGTTCATTGACGAAGCGCTGTCCCTGGTCACCAACGTGTTCCTGCTACTGCCCGGATTGCCGCTGCTGGTCATCCTGGCTGCCTTCCTTCCGCCTGGCCTGGGCACCGTGATCCTGGTCCTGGTGGTCACAGGGTGGGCCGGCTCAGCACGCGTCCTGCGCTCACAAGCCTTGTCCATCCGCTCCAAGGACTTTGTCGCCGCTGCCGTGGTCTCCGGCGAACGGGCCGGCCGGATCATGTTCCGCGAGATCTTGCCCAACATGGCCTCAATCGTCATGGGCACCCTGCTGGCCTGTGTGATTTACGGTATCGGCGCCCAAGCGGGCCTCGAGTTCCTGGGCCTGGGCGATGTCAGCACCGTCTCTTGGGGCAACAACCTGTTCTGGGCCGGCAACGAAGGTGCACTGCTGACGGGCAGTTGGTGGGTCTTCGTCCCCTCAGGCCTGTGCATCGCGCTGGTTGCCTTTGCTCTTGCCCTCATCAACTACGCCGTGGACGAGGTCACCAACCCGCGGCTCCGGAAGATCAAAACTCCGAAAGATACCGAAAGGAGCGCTGCCAAGTGACAATCTCCCAAGTTTCCTTCGGCTCCCACGAACCCGTCCTGGACGTCAAGGACCTCACCGTCAAATACGTCGGCGACACCCGCTCCACCACCGCCGTCGACCGCGTTTCCTTCAGCATCGGCACCGGCGAGGTGTTCGGGCTCGCGGGAGAGTCCGGCTGTGGGAAGTCCACTATCGCCAACTCGATCATGAGGCTCCTGAAGGATCCAGCGAAGATCGCAGGCGGCAGCATTTCCTTCGGCGGCAAGGATGTCCTGGCCATGAGCCCTGAGGAGTTGCGGCGCTTCCGCTGGCAGGACGTGGCGATGGTCTTCCAGTCAGCCATGAACTCGCTCAATCCGGTGCTGACCATCGGCGAGCAGATCGTGGACATCTTCACCACCCACGCCGCCTACTCCCGCAAGGAATCGCTGCGGCGTGCCGGTGAACTGCTGGAACTCGTCAGGATCGACCCCGCACGCCTCAGGTCGTATCCGCACCAACTCTCGGGCGGTATGCGTCAACGTGCCGTGATTGCCATGGCAGTGGCACTCAAGCCCTCACTGTTGATCCTGGATGAACCCACCACCGCGCTGGACGTGGTGGTGCAGCAGGAGATCATGGCGCAAATCAAGGAGCTCCAGCGCGAGCTCGGCTTCTCCGTCCTCTTCATCACGCACGACATGTCCCTCATGGTGGAACTCTCGCACCGCATGGCAGTGATGTACGGCGGGCGGATCGTGGAAACCGCGAAGGCCCAGGACGTTTACGCCACCCCCCGACACCCCTACACCCAGGCGCTGATGGGCGCTTTTCCGCCCCTCACCGGTCCCCGGGTTCCGCTGACGGGCCTGCCCGACGGCGTGAAATTCCGCAACATCCCGGACCTCAGCGAGGTGTCACCCGGCCACTTCGTGGCACCGTTCGGTGCCGATGCTCCGGTTATTGAGTCCGCAAACCTGGAAGGAGCCACGCCATGAGCCACTCCGTCACGACCCGGCAGCCGGGAACCACTTCCGGCGGTCCGGCCTTGGAAATCCGGGGCCTGGGCAAGTCGTTCGCCGTTGGGGGGCTCTTCTCCCGCGATTCTGTCCGCGCCTTGCACGGCGTCGATCTGTCCATTGGCCGGGGCGAAATCGTAGCCCTCGTGGGGGAGTCCGGTTCCGGCAAAAGCACCCTGGCCCGCTGTGTCGCCAGACTCGAAAAGCCGAGCTCCGGGGAGATCCTCATTGACGGCGTCGATGTGCTGAGGCGGGATCGTTTCCAAGCATCCCGGGCCTTCCGGTCCCAGCTGCAGATGGTTTTCCAGGACCCCTTCGGCTCATTGAACCCGGCGCACAGGGTCGAGCACTTCCTCCGGCGTTCCTTGGCGATCCACGGCAAGACCGGCGGTACGGAGAAGGAGACTCGGCAGCGGCTCGAAAGGCTTATGACCACTGTTGGCCTGGATGCCGACATGCTGAACTCGTACCCGCACGAGCTCTCCGGCGGCCAGCGCCAACGCATTGCGATTGCCCGGGCACTAGCCGTTGAACCGCAGGTCATCCTGGCCGATGAGCCGACGTCCATGCTGGACGTTTCCGTTCGGATCGGCGTGCTGAACCTGATGCGCAAGCTCCGCGATGAGCAAGGTATCTCCATGCTCTACATCACCCACGACCTCGCATCCGCACGGTACCTGGCGGACCGTACAGCGGTGATGTTTGCCGGTGAACTGGTTGAGGAAGGCGAGTCTTTGGACCTCCTGGCCACCCCGGCGCACCCGTACACGCAGCTCCTTGTTTCGGCCGTGCCGGATCCCTCCCGGGCAGGCTCGTACGATCCCGTCCGCCGGGCTGAACTGCGGCAGGCTGTTATGGCCTCGACGCACTGCGCGTTCGACGGTGACCCGAACCAGGCCTGCTCGGCCGAAGAACCAGTCCGCCACCGGGTGGGCAACCCCGAAAACCGCCACTGGGTGCGCTGCCACCTCTATCGCCCGTGGGCTGCTGCCGGCGGCCATGCCCTGGCGAGTGAACCGATCCAACCCGGCCACCCGGCGTCGAACGCTCAAGAAGAGGCCTCCGCATGACTGAACTGACCCACCCGCTCGCCACCACTCCGCAGGATGAGTTGGTGGCCCGCGCGGAAGCCGATCCGCTGCGGCCGCGCTTCCACTTTGTCTCACCGGCCGGTTGGCTCAATGATCCCAACGGGGTCAGCCAATGGAACGGCACCTACCACCTCTTCTATCAGTACAACCCCGAGGGCGCTTTCCACCACCGCATCCAATGGGGTCACGCCACCAGCACCGACCTGGTCACCTGGAGTGACCAGCCCGTCGCCTTGGAACCTTCCGCAGGACCGGACGCCGAGGGCTGTTGGTCCGGGGTGCTGGTTAACGACGGCGGCACTCCCACCTTGGTGTACTCCGGCCGGTTCGCGGACAAGGAGTTGCCCTGCGTCGCCGTTGGAACCCCTGACCTGCTGGACTGGACCAAAGATCCCGGGAATCCGGTCATTGGCGCCCCGCCCGCTGGCGTAAACACCACCGCGTTTCGGGATCATTGCGTCTGGCAAGAGGGAAGCAAATGGCGGCAGCTGGTGGGTTCAGGAATCCGGCACGCCGGCGGCACGGCCTTCCTGTATGAATCTTCGGACCTGCGGTCCTGGGACTACCTCGGACCCCTGTTCATCGGGGATGCCTCCCAAGGAGATCCCGCGGACTCTGACTGGACCGGAACCATGTGGGAATGCGTTGACCTGTTCCGTGCAGGGCAGGGCTCGCTGGGGTCTGCACCTGCCGACGACTCACCAGATGTGCTGGTCTTCTCCGCGTGGAATGACGGCGAAACCCGGCACCCGCTGTATTGGACCGGGCGGTATGCCGGCGACGCCTTTGAACCGGATTCGCTGCACCGTTTGGACTACGGAGGCCGCTTCTTCTATGCACCGCAGTCCTTCCAGGATGAGTCCGGCCGGCGTGTCATGTTTGGCTGGATGCAGGAAGGCCGCAGTGACGCAGCGATGGTGGAAGCCGGCTGGTCCGGGGTCATGAGCCTGCCGAGGGTCACCACGTTGGCGAACGACGGAACCCTCGAGTTCGAACCCGTTCCCGAAATTGAGAAGCTGCGCCGGAAACATGCCGGTGTGCCTGCCCAGGTGCTGGTGGCCGGGACATCAATGGATACCGGTGTGTCGGGCAACCAGCTGGACCTTGAGCTGGACGTGCAGCTTGCTGCCGGTGCAGAGCTGCGGCTCGGACTGCTTGGAACCGCGGAGGGTGCTGAGGAGACGGTGATCGTTCTTAGCCGGTCCGCTGACGGCACCCCCACCGGCATGCTGCATCTCGACCGTACCCGCAGCAGCCTCGACCCCGCCGTCGATCTGGTGGAAAAGTCCGGCGCCATTCCGATGACCGACGGTCGGGTCCGCCTGCGCGTCCTGGTGGACCGGTCCGCCGTCGAAATTTTCGCCAACGGCAAGCCGCTCACGGCCCGTGTCTATCCCACCCTGGGCGGCGAGCGCGTGAGACTGGCCGCCAGTGAAGGCTCGGTGCGGCTCCTTTCCCTGGACGCCTGGACCATGGCTGAGGTGTTTACGGAGACCCGTAGCCTCCTGCCGGAACGGAAGTGAAACCCATGGAAAACTCTTCAGTCTCTCGCCGCGGACTTCTGACGGGCGCCGGTGCGGTTGCGTTGGGTGGGTCCATCGCGCTGTCCAATCCCGCGTCCGCGGCAGGCAGCCCGTCGAAAGGACCATCCAGAATGCGCCCCGTCTATCACTTCAGCGTGGCCGACAACTGGAAGAACGATCCCCAACGGCCCATCTACCTGGATGGCGAGTACCACTACTACTACTTGTACAACGCCGACTACATCACTGGCGGCGGCGGCACGTCATGGCGCCGTGCCACCACCACCGATCACGTTGCCTTCCGGGACCGCGGTGTCTCGATACCGAAATTCAGCAACAACAACGGCGACTGCTGGTCCGGATGTCTGGTGGTGGATGAGCGAAACACCTCCGGATACGGAGCGGGTGCGGTCATCGCCTTGGTTACCCAAGCGCCGGAAGGGCGCCAGGCCCAGTATCTTTGGTACTCAACGGACCGGGGACGCTCATTTCAGCCGGGCGGCACGGAGCCGGTGCTGCCCAACCCTGGTGTGCACGATTTCCGCGATCCCAAGGTGATCTGGGATGAGGACCGGCAGCGGTGGTTCATGGCCAACGCGGAGGGGCAGAAGCTGGGTTTCTACGCCTCCCCTGACCTGCGGTCCTGGCAGCGTGTTGGCGAATTTGTCCGGAGCGACCTGGGGCTTCTGGAATGCCCTGACCTCTTTCTGATGACCGCCGACGACGGCACCCCGCATTGGGTCCTGGGCACCAGTGCGAACGGCAAAGGCCGCGGACTGCCCGCGACGTATGCCTACTGGACGGGGGTTTTTGACGGCAGTTCCTTCACGCCCGACCATCCCGAACCGGAATGGCTCGATTACGGCTTCGACTTCTACGGCGCGGTGACCTACCCACATCACGATGCATCGGGAGCTGTAGACCCTGGCCTCCGACGGGCCATCGGATGGGCGAACTTCTGGGACTACCCTCACAACACGCCAACCCTGGCAACTGACGGTTACAACGGCGATGACATGATCGTGCGCGATGTCCGGCTCAAGCGTGGGACCGGTGCCTATTACCTCACCTCCGCGCCCACGTCTGCGCTGGGTAACCACGTGAAGCGCACGCATCGTCTGGGCGATCTGGCGGTTACGGGTACAAAGGATCTGAAGGTCCGGTCGCTGGCATATGACCTGTCGTGCGAGGTGGTGTGGGACCCAGCCGCACCACCGGCCAATCTCGGTCTTGAGGTGTGCCGCGCCCCGGGTGGCGGCCGGCATGTCGCCGCAGGCGCCTACCTGCGTGGCCCGTTCACGTACGTCAACCGCGGCCCCACGATCAACCCCACTGCCGGCGAAACCCAAACCGCGGTGGACCCCTCCGCAGGCCGCCTCGCTCTTCGTATCCTCGTGGATCGCACCAGCGTGGAGATGTTCGTCGGAGATGGACGCGTGGTGCACTCGCACCGGGTCTTCCCCCTTGAAGGCGATGACGGTATCCGGCTGTACGCCCATGAAGGAGCGGCCCTGTTCCGCGACCTGACCATCCGTGAGATCGCGGTCTCACCGTAGCCCGCTCCTGCCTGGAGTGCACAAGGCCGGACTGTAAAACCTAAGGCAGGGCCCGCCGGTGTGGCGGCCCTGCCTCAGGTGCACGGGGTTTGCGCTTTTGCGCCCGTCTCTCGGGCTACCTGTTGCGATGGTGTGCAAGGCGCAATCCCCACGCCGGCCGATCGTTGATGCCGGCAGTCTTCATGGCCTTGCGGCCTACATGATGCCGGTTGGTACCAGCAAGGCCCAGGCAAGTGCGGGTGCTACCAGGACTACTCCGCCGGCGTACATCATCAGCTGCTTGTAAACGCGCTGGCGGTCGTCTTCGCGGGCGTTGGCGACCACCAGGGCACCGTCGGTGGAGAAGGGCGATACATCCACGACAGTCGCGGCGATGGCGAGGGCAGCCACTGTCCCCGACGCGCTCAGTGAGCTGGTTGCCAGGAGGGGACCAGCCAAGGGGATGAAGGCCGTCAGCAGTGCGGTGGATGATGCGAAGGCTGAGCCGACACCGATGACGTAGCAGAGCACGAGGGCGATGAGGAGCGGTGCTCCAAGGGCCAGGGCCTGCTCGGCGAGGGTATCGATGACCCCGACGTGCTGGAGCAGGGAGACGTAGGTGATCATCCCTGCGACGAGCAGCACAGTTGACCAGGAGACTCCGCCGATGAAGGTCTGGTGTTCCTTGATGTTGACCAGTGCCAGCAGGAGTCCTGCTGAGAGGGCGACAAAGCCGATCGGCATGTGGAAGCCCAAAGCGCAGACGAGCATGGCCACGATGAGTCCCAAGGTGAGGATTTGCTGGCCGCGTGGCCGGGTGGTGCGGGTCTCAAGGTCGGCGTGCTGGCCGGCAGCGCCGTCGCGAAGCCTACCCAGGAGGGCGAACACCACTACCGTCAGCACGGACAGGATCAGATTCAGGGCAAAGCTCGCTCCGAAAAGCGCGCCTTGGGAGATCGGAAAGCCGTTCTTCACCGCAATGTCATGGACCAGGACGCCTGCCACGGACAGCGGCGAGAAGCCGCCGGCGTGAGCTCCGTTGATGATGAAAGCGCCCATGAGCACGGGGTGGATGCGCGATTCGTAGGCCAGTCCGATGGCGGCGGGGGCCAGGAGTGCGACGGCGGCAGGGGAGAAGGTTCCGAGCGCGGTGAGCGATGCTGCCAGAAGGAAGAATACCCACGGCAGAAGCATTGTCTTGCCCCGCACCAGCCGCACACAGTTCTGGACGATGATGTCGATGGTCCCGTTCCTCTGGGCCATGCTGAAGAAGTACGTGACTCCGATGATCGTGATCACGATATTGGCGGGGAAGTCGGCAAGGATTTCCTTGTCGGTCATGCCGAGCATGAAGTAGCCGACGCCGAAGGAGGCCACGAGTCCCATGACGCCGATGTTCAAGGGCCACTTGGTGGCGACAACGAACATCACCACGAGGATTACCAGCGGGATGATCTGGGTGGCGGTCATGGTCGGCTCCGATTCCGGGGTGGCCGCCGGGTTGAATAGGGCACCCCCGAACAGGATGGCGACCAGGCCCAGAATGGCAGAAGCGGCAACCGTTACCAGCAGGATACGGCGGCGGTTGTTGGGCTGCTGGGAACGTTCTTCCCGGATGTCGCTCTCAGTCTCGGGAGCTGGTTTGAAAATAGTCTTAGCCATGGTGTTTTCTCCTCATCGAGTGGCTGTTGCTAGTGAGGCTTCGACGGCGTTGCCGAGAGTCTCCGGAAGGTGGATGATGCTGGAGGCGATGGTGCGCGCCGTCCGGTCGACGCCGACCAGCAGGGATCCGTCTTGTTCCTCGCTCCAGGTTTCGATGACGCCCGCGGGCGTCCTGAGCTTCAGAACTGCTATGGATGTGTTGCCGGTGATGGTGTTCAGCACGGTGCCCGGCGTACGGGCAGCGAGCGTCAGCGCGATGCTGCCGGTGATCGCCAGTGCGGGATGCGGTTTCCCCATGGAGAGCATCATGACGTTTACGTCACCTGCGGCGTCAGGCCCTTCGGGCGGGCCGACGATTGCAAGTTTGGGAACAGCCCGCGCGGCCTGGGCGGGAGTTGCTGCCATTCCCATCCGGACCGCAGCCTGGCGGCGTATTACGTCCAGTGTGTCGAGTTGAAGTTCAACTTCGGCTTTCCATGTGTCGTAGCGGGCAGTATCCAGGCCAAGTTCCTCAGCCCGCACCATGACTACGGGTGCGCCGGCGTCCACCATGGAAACCGTCCAGCGGGTTCCGCCGGCAACGATCGTGTCAGATGCCGAGCCCGTGGGCAGCAGTTGTCCGGTGGTCTTGCCGGCCGGATTCTGGAAGCCGAGCCCCACTCTGTAGCCGGGAAACACAACGCCGGGCATCTGTGCGTCCGGGACGATCGGCAGGGCGCCGGCGGGTGTTGAAACCCGCTGAATGATGATCTGTCCCGTGTTGGTGTTCCGCGTGACGATCCGCGTGGAGTCGCCGGAAGGAACTACCCACCCTTTCTCGATGGCATAAAGACCCACAACCGCCGAGCAGTTTCCGCAGTTGCTGCCCCAGTCAACAGATGCTTCTTCGATGCCCACTTGGGCGAAAGTGAATTCGACATCCACTTCCTTGTCCGCCGGGCGGCTTAGGAGCATTGCCTTGCTGGTGGTTGAAGTGGCCCCGCCTACGCCGTCGATCTGCCGGGAATCCGGGCTTCCGAAGAGTCGGGGCAGGAGATCGTCCAGATTGGCGTTGGCCCTGTCCAGGTCTTCGGTTTCAAAGACCCAGCACTTGCTGGTGCCTCCGCGCATCCATTCGGCTTCGATCTTCATTGTGCTTCCCTGCCTCTCGTGGCATCCTGCAAATTTTGCGGCCTGTTACGAGGATGATGCGAATCACATATGAAGACAATGTTGGATATATGAAGGGGAGTGTAGGGATGCTTCACTCATTGCTGCGGCAGGACGAGGCGGAGCTGAAGAATTGCCTGGTCCCGGATTATCACCCTCCGGCAGGCACCGGGAATCGCAGTCCTGCGTAGAATGAACAAAATACGGGGAAGGCTGAAGCAATGCTTAACGATGAGAACATGGATTTATTTGATATTCGGCGGCTCGCCCTCCTGGTGGAGGTGGTTGAGCAAGGATCCATCACGGCGGCGGCTGACATCATGATGTACTCACCGTCTGCCGTCTCCCAGCAGTTGCGGAAGTTGGAGCAGGAAGTAGGGCAGCCCCTCCTCAATCGCCGATCCCGCGGGGTGGTTCCCACGGAGGCCGGTCAGGTGCTGGCTGGACACGCACGGAGGATCGTAGGACAGATGCGTGCGGCCCGGTCCGACTTGGGTCAGATTGCCGGGTTGGGCCGGGGCTCGTTGACCGTGGGTACGTTTCCCACGTTGGCCGGTTCATTTTTGCCGCTGGTGATCCGCGCATTCAAGAAGCGCTACCCGGCAATTGGCCTGTCTGTGCGCAGCGCCCGCTTCGATGAACTGGTTTCGGACCTGGAGTCCGGAGTGACTGGACTGTGCCTGCTCTGGGATTACCCTTGGAACCGCTTCAACGACGAATCCATTCGGATCACGGAGGTGTTCCAGGAGAGCACGGTGGTCCTTGTGGCCAAGGGGCACCCCTTGGCGGATCGTGATGAAGTGTCCATGAAAGACCTCCGAAAGGAGTCGTGGATAGTCCGTGCAGAGGCGCACCCTGTGGTTGAGGTACTTCAACGATCCGCCCACGACGCCGGCTTTGAGCCGAATATCGGGTTCCTGGCCAACGATTACCAAGAGGCTCAAGCCATGGTCAGCGTGGGCATGGGTGTGGCGATGGTCCCCAAAACAGCAGTGGCCTTGCAGCATCCCGATGTCAGGGTCCTAAGCCTCGGCGCTGACGCCCCCCTGCGCCGGGTTCTTCTGGCCCAACGCCAAGACAAGGTATACGCACCCGCCGAGGTAGCTTTCCATTCAACCCTTCTGGAGATCGCCCGTGAACGTGGCAGTGATTATCTCTGAGCTGATGGTTAGGCCGCCAGCGGGTAAGCGCCAATCCCGGCTGGCCCGCTGTATGACTGTCCGGGCATTGCCGCACGTAAATACCCGCCGTCAGGCTTCGAGTTGAACGACTTCCTTGGTGTCGAGGATCTGCGTCCGTGGCTCGCCCCCGAAGGCGGGCCCTGCGGCCCCGGAACTCCAGATCTGTCTCATCGACGCCAGGAGGCGTTCGGCTTGGGAGACCGTCGGGAACTCAAGGTCGATCAGAACATACCGGGGGTTATCGACGGGCTGGTAAATGGAGTACCTCTGCACGCCTGCTTTGCCTCGCCCGGCCGGGTCCCGGTCGAACGCGGCCTTCCATGTCGCGAAGTCGTGAGTGCGGTGTTCAATCCTGAGAATAGGCATGTCCCGTACTTTCTCGTTGGGGTGTGCCCTGAGCGTAGGGTTCGTCGCTCTCGGTAACCATCCCAACTTTCTGGGATCTTTCTTCCAGCGGGCAGCTGCAATCTCAAGACATGGAACGGGGCTTTTTTGGGCGTACTGTCGAGATATGGTCACGCAACTGACACTGGCCAACGTTCGGGAGCGAATAGAGTCCATCAGCGCAGTGCCTTCAGATGCCAGAACGTTCCGAACTGACGCGCTTCGCGAATTGCATCGTGCTCTCGACTTCGATGCCCACGTTTGGCTGCTCACGGATCCGGTGACCACAGTCGGTTCTGACCCGCACGCGGATGTCCCGGCATTCGGTCAGCTGCCGTCCCTTATCAAGTTTAAGTACCTAACCAAGGTCAATCGATGGACTGATTTGATCACCCGCCGCGTGGCGGTGGCGTCGCTGATCGAGGCGACGGGTGCAGAGCTAGCGGAAAGCCTTCTCTGGACGGAAGTACTGCAAAATTACCGGGTAAAGGATGTGGCCTCGATCGTGATGGCAGATAGCTATGGTTGCTGGGGTTTTCTCGACCTATGGCGAAGGAGCCCAGAGGCATTTGACGGCCATGAACTCGCGTTTCTGAGTGATCTCGCGCCGTCGCTGACACGAGCGCTTCGGATGCGGCAGGCGGGTACATTTTCGACGATTCCGCCGGCGCTGCGCCTCGAAAGAGGGCCCGTGGTTCTTATTCTCAGCGAGAACCTCGAAGTAGTCAGCCAGACCGGGGCGGCCGGAGAGTGGCTTCGAACACTCCTGCCAGCTGCCGGCACCCTGCCGCCGGTGCCCGCGAGTGTCTACAATGCTGCAGCGCAGTTACTTGCGGTTGAACAGGATGTCGACTCGCACGAGGCCAGCGCGCGTGTGCATCTTATGGAGGGCGCCTGGATCACCGTTCGCGCCGCAAGAATGGGTTCGCAGATAGCTGTGACTCTGGAGGCTGCCGCTCCCGACGAGCGGCTTGAGGTCTACACCCTGGCACACGGTATGACCCCACGCGAGGCGGAGCTCCTGGGCATGCTTGTAGCGGGAAGCGACACGAAAACGATTGCCGCGGCGATGACTCTTTCAGAGTTGACCGTGCAAGACCACCTCAAAACCATTTTCGCGAAATCACACACGCACAATCGCCGATCCCTGCTGGCGCAGATCGTCGGCACTCGCGTTGGGGCAGCAAGGACCGAATAATGACATTGAGCAGATCGACGCCGGCGGACGGCGGCTAAGCGCTGATTACGGGGTGGCACGCATTCCGGCTTTGGCTCCTTCTGTGAGCCCCTGTGGGCGTTGCTTTTGATGATCCCGGCCCCATAAGAGCACTGCTGTGATGCCCGTCCACACGATGGCTGCAAGGAACACGAGGCCAATGGCCGATATCGAATCCATCGTGCCAGTCTAGGCCGAAACCCCGCATACTAAGCAAACTTAGTACATGTTCGGGGGAGTCAGCGCCGAGTGCCCTCACAAGCCGTGGCGTGTGGAGGTGGTGAGCCGTCAGAATGTTTCCATGGAGTGGAAACGTGCGAAAGACTGGTTCATCGGTGCTGTGGGTATGGTTTTGATGCTCGGCGTCGCAGCCGTAATCCTCTGGTGGGTGGTGAGTTCCCCGGCCGGCGGGAGCCAGTCCGGGCCCGAAACGTCGCCGTCCGAGGGCTCGGCACATCAGCCAGGCAGGGAGGCGCCCGCAGGCCTGCGGGAGGATGACGTGTGGTTCTCCGATCTTGCGCTTGACGCGGGGACCGTAGTGACCGCCGGTTCGACGCTCAGGGATGTCGAAGCCGTGGGGCGGGGCGTTGTTACCGGCTCGGATGGGCTGGTTGTTGACCGGCTCGATGTCGACGCGACCGTCCCGTTCGAGGTCGTCGCCGGGGAACTCGGGGATGGCACAGTGGTTCGCGCCGCCGACGACGGGCAGGCCACGGTGGTCCGTGACGTTGAGGTCCTCGGCCGGGAAGTGCGGGTCGTTGCAACGGGCACTGTCGAGGTGAAGGCCGGAAGGATCGTTGTTGAGCCACGCTCCATCGACGTTGGCGGGCCGGACTTTCTCTCCGCCGCTACGGCTGCCGTCGTGCGAAGGCTTGTCACAATCGAACACAACATCGAGGGCCTGCCGGATGGGCTAGGGCTCCAAGACGTTGTTGTCCAGAGCGACGGCTTCCGCGCAACTCTCCGGGGTGACG
Source organism: Arthrobacter sp. ZBG10 (assembly GCF_001238605.1). NCBI lineage: Bacteria > Bacillati > Actinomycetota > Actinomycetes > Micrococcales > Micrococcaceae > Arthrobacter > Arthrobacter sp. ZBG10. The sequence continues at coordinate 60,518 of NZ_LFQH01000015.1, forward strand.
ACGTCAGGCTCACCCAATAGCAACACCCACCCCCTCGGCCTCCCGGCTTTCGCGCCGTTCAGTACGAACGGAGGTCCGCCTCCCCATGGGGAGACGGACCTCCGGTGTGGTGCCGGGCTGACCGGCGCTGGCCAAGGAGCGCAGAGTTAGCGGTCGTTGCGCCGTTCGGTGGAGCTGTCGTCGTCGAGTTCGATTTCTTCTTTGCGTACTTCCTCGGTGACGTTGTGCTGTTCGGTCACGGTGTCCTTTTCGAGCCGCACGCGTTCGACGGGCACGGTTTCCTTTTCCACGACGGGGCGCTCTTCGTGGAGTATGACTTCGTGTTCTTCCTCGCTGATGGCCGGGCCGGCCTTGGCATCTCCAACGTTGGCATCGGTGATGGGCTCGCGTTCGAGGCGAACCTCTTCGCGCTGCACGGGAACTGTAGTGGTCACATTCTCCGTGACAACATATTTGCGCAGTCGTGCCCGGCCGGTTTCTTCCGTGCGGGTGCCAACGTGCAGCTGCTCTTCGGAGCGGGTCATGGCATCGTCGGTGGTAGGGCCGGAGGTGTCATGCCCCACGGTGCCGCGGTCAGCGGTACCGGCGTCGGTGTCGGTGCCGGTGCCGGTGCTGGTGCGGGCATCGGTATTGGTGCCGGTGTACCCTGCGCCCGAGGGGAGCTCGTAATAGCTGTAGAGCTCGTCTTCTTCCTGGGGGGTCAGATGCCCGTCAGGTGCAACGTTCGGGGCTTCCTTGACCTTGTCTTTGGTGTACGGGACAACAAGGTCGTGTCCCTCCTGGGAGGCGGACTGGAGGGGGACAAAGGATTCGTTGCTTCCAAAAAAACCGGTCTTAACAGTCACCCAGGTGGGTTCGTTGGTTTCATCGTCGGCGTAGATTTGACCGATTGAGCCGATTTTCCCGCCGTCGGATCCGATGACGTTACCTCCGGCGGAGCTGAGTGAAGCAAGGTTCTCACTGCTGATCATGTTGTTCTCCTTGTTGTACTTCGGATAGAGAACGGACCATCGGCGGTCCGTTTCCGGGGCGGTCGAGGTGTTTTTGGCGCACCGGCGCCAGCGTCGGGGCTGGCGCGTTGTGGCGGCTCCTGACGGGGTTGGTCAGGTGTTCTGGACGTTGTCTTTGGCTTCGGTGCTGCGGTCCTTGACGTCGGCGACGGCGCCTTGGCCTTCGGCTTTGACGTGTTCGGCGGCGTCGGTGGCCGTGGATTTGAGGCTTTCCATGGCGTCCTGGGCGGGCTGCTTGAGGTCCTCGGCCATGTCCTTGGCGGCGTCGGTGAGTTGGCTGGTGAGGGGTTCGGCGGCTGTTTTGAGTTGGTCCGCGGCTTCGCGTTCCTTTTCGCTGGCCGGGATCAGGGA
>NZ_LFQH01000150.1:0-422 GCF_001238605.1 Arthrobacter sp. ZBG10
CCCTTGGGGTTGTAGATCTTGGCCGTGGGGAAGAACGCATCCATACCGAACGTGCGTGCCTCGTCGGGGATGATCGGGGCGATGTGCTTGCCGAATCCCTTGTCCCGCATCAGGTCCTTGAGCAGCCGGACAAACGCCATGGTGGTCGCTGCCTGCTGCTTGCCCGAACCGCGCTTGGCCACCTCGTAGGTCTTGTCCTCGGGGAGGGTGATCTCTGCGTGCTTGGAGCGGCGCTCCGGGACGGAGCCGCCCAGTGCTGCGCGGCGTTCGTGCAGGTACTTGATCTCCGGGGCGTCGTTACCGGGGTGGTAGTACGGCGGCTGGTACGGATCCTTTTCGAGCTGCTCGTCGGTGACCGGAATCCGGAGGTGGTCGCGGAACTTCTTCAGATCATCAAGCGTGAGCTTTTTCATCTGGTGGGT
>NZ_LFQH01000151.1:0-226 GCF_001238605.1 Arthrobacter sp. ZBG10
GCAAAGCAGCAGGCCAAAGAGACAAAGGAATTCGCAGCATGACGCCACCACACGGAAACCCGGATGCCCCCGTCAGCGCCGCCAGGGAAGTAGCCGAAGAAGCCGCGAAGGTTCCGGCTGGAACCCCCAGCCCGGAAGCGGCAGCGAAGGAAGCGGGAGTCCGGAACGGCTGGGGCCTCTGGGAGGTCTTTGTCCGCTCCAGCCGCGGCCTGAGCCACGTGCACGC
>NZ_LFQH01000152.1:0-255 GCF_001238605.1 Arthrobacter sp. ZBG10
CGGCCCTGGCACCCACGGACTGCGCGGCCCCGTCCGCCAATGCCCGGCCAGCCCGGATGTCCGCCTCAAGTGCTGCCATGCCCGCATGCGGAGGCGTGACAACCTCGATCATCTCCTGCTGGAACTCGGCCGTCAGGACCGGGCCGCCGTCGTCGTTATTTCCCACGGTAGCCACCCGGTACCGATCCAGCAGTTCGCCGGACAGGGGCCGTGCCTCGCCGCTCCCGGGATCGACCAGCAGTAATTCCTCCTCGA
>NZ_LFQH01000153.1:0-230 GCF_001238605.1 Arthrobacter sp. ZBG10
CACCATCCTGGGCTTCGGTGTGCTCAATTCGCTGGTGGACATCTCCCGCGGCTTCGTCCGGCTGGCCCGGCGCGGGCCGCTGCAGGGCGTGGCCCGGACGCTGGTGGTGGCGTGGGCCGCCCTGCCGGCATTGGCCGACGCCGTTTCCTCCGTCCGTCTGGCCTTCCGGCTCCGCGGCGAACGGTTTGGGCCGCGCGCCCTGGTGCCCATCCTGGAGCGCACCCTGGAAC
>NZ_LFQH01000154.1:0-424 GCF_001238605.1 Arthrobacter sp. ZBG10
GTTCGAGCCAAGGCATATCCGCCCCAGCGTGAGAAGGGAAGCTCCATGACCATCCCGCCAGTGCACGAACCCGAGCCGTTTCCGCCCGAGCCAGGGCCCACCACACCGGACCCGACGCAGCCCGGCTACCCCGGGCCGCCGTCGCCCGATCCCTTCCACGCCCCGGAGCCGCCGGGACCCCTGCCGGTGCCCGACCCCGGCCCGGCACCCTTGCGTCCGGACCCCACCCGGAGCTGACACGCCCGGAGCCGGGCGCCTGTCAGGTGTTGAGTTCCAGCATCAGGGCGGGCAGCTCGCCCGCCAGCTCGCCCGCCAGGAATCCCAGCGGGCCCAGCCTGCTGGCCAGGCGGTCTGCGGCGGCCGCATGCAAATGTGTCCCCCAGCAGGCCGCCTGGGCGCCGGTGGTGCCGCGGGCGCGCAGGCC
>NZ_LFQH01000155.1:0-467 GCF_001238605.1 Arthrobacter sp. ZBG10
CCTGGTGGTGGGGGTGCGGTTGAGTGGTAGGTGTGGCCGGTGGGGGTGGTGAGTTGGGTGTGGTGCCTGGGTCGGCCTTGGGGTGGGGGTGTGGGTGGTGGAGTTGCGGGTGGGCGTGCGGTGGTGTTCCAGCCGGGTTGTTCTTTGGTGTGGTTGCAGGCTTCGCAGAGTCCGGCGCCGTTCTCAATTGTGGTGGGTCCGCCGTTGTGCCAGGGGAGGATGTGGTCGTGGTGGCGGATGGGGGCGTCGCAGTAGGGGGTGCGGCAGGTGTCGTCGCGGACTTCGATAAGCCGGCGCAGGGCCGGTGGGAAGAGCCGGGCGGTGGAGTCCATGGCGATGAGGTCTCCGGTGCTTGGGGCTGTGTAGAGCCGCCGGATCCAGGTCTTCAACTTTGCCGCGTCGGGGTTGCGGGTTTTTGTCCCGTGGCGGGCGAGGTGCCTGGCCCAGCCGGCGGGGATGGTTCCGTA
>NZ_LFQH01000156.1:0-212 GCF_001238605.1 Arthrobacter sp. ZBG10
CTCCAGCGGCACGGTGGCGTCGCCGTCGCCGTGCAGGACGAGGACGGGCACGCCCACCTTGGGCAGGTCCTCCCGGAAGTCGGTGCCGGCGAAAGCTGCCATGCAGGCGACCGCGGCCTTTTTATCCGCCTGCCGGCAGAGCGCCAGGGCTTCCTGGCGCTGCTCCTCGGTGACCTTGAGGACGCCATGGACGGAAAAGAAGTCCTTGGTGA
>NZ_LFQH01000157.1:0-202 GCF_001238605.1 Arthrobacter sp. ZBG10
GCGGGGTTTTCGGGGGCCATCACCCGTTGTGGGGGCTGGTTTGCTGTGGTGCGGTTGTGCGTGTATTGTTTTCTAAGTCGCCGCGAGGGAGACAGCGAGAAGCTGGGTACCGCGGGTGACCAACCCCCTATCTTTCAAGTCCATTTTCTGGATGTGCTTTTTGGTGCTCTGGTTGGTGGTAGGGGAAGCGATTGTTCGCGAA
>NZ_LFQH01000158.1:0-211 GCF_001238605.1 Arthrobacter sp. ZBG10
CGCGCTGCTGGGCCTACAGCGACTCCTACAACGACATCCCGCTGCTGAGCCTGGTGGGGCACCCGGTGGCCATCAACCCGGACGCCCGGCTCCGGCGGCACGCCCGGGACAACAACTGGCCGGTGTACGACTTCCGCGCCGGCCGCCGCGCCGCGACCTTCGGCCTGAAGGTGGCAACCGCCTGCGGCGCCGTCTACGGCCTGTGGAAAGG
>NZ_LFQH01000159.1:0-249 GCF_001238605.1 Arthrobacter sp. ZBG10
CCCACCCCCAGGCAGGCACCGTGCGCGGCAGCGAAGGTGGGCGCCGGGAACGCTGCCATCTTCTGCAGCAGCGGCTCCACCAGCCCACCCAGGTAAGCGGCGGCGTCGTCATTCTCCGGCGTGACCCCGGAAATGTCGCGGCCCGCGCAGAAGGCCCGGCCCTCTCCCCGAAGGAGCAGGGCCCGGACCTTCCCGCGGGAGGCGGCGGCAGCGGCGTCGTCGTACGCCTGTGTTAAATCCTGCAGCGCC
>NZ_LFQH01000016.1:0-13009 GCF_001238605.1 Arthrobacter sp. ZBG10
ACCGCACCCCCACCACCAGGCACATCGCTGTCACTACGGCCACCTACCGCCGAGTCTTTGCCCGTAACCAGATCGAGTACCCGCACCAAGGTGAGGAAAGAGAAACTCCGACGGCTCCGCCCTTACTCAGCCTCAACGGAGCGGACACCGCATTAGAGCACCAGGGACCAACGACGGCTTCGTAGCGACACAAAATGGCCCCGCACGCGTTGGATGCGTGCGGGGCCAGTTCAGGACATTCAGGCGCCGGAGAGCCGGCGGATTAGAAGTCCCAGTCGTCATCCTCAGTGTTGACGGCCTTGCCAATGACGTAGGAAGAACCGGACCCGGAGAAGAAGTCGTGGTTCTCGTCAGCGTTCGGTGACAGGGCTGACAGGATGGCCGGGTTAACGTCGGTGACGGAGGCCGGGAACATGGCCTCGTAGCCCAGGTTCATCAGCGCCTTGTTGGCGTTGTAGTGCAGGAACTTCTTGACGTCCTCGGCCAGGCCAACACCGTCGTAAAGATCGTGCGTGTACTGGACTTCGTTTTCGTACAGCTCAAAAAGCAGTTCGAAGGTGTAGTCCTTGATTTCCTGGCGGCGCTCCTCGGAGACCTTTTCCAGGCCCTTCTGGAACTTGTAGCCGATGTAGTAGCCGTGCACGGCCTCATCGCGAATGATCAGGCGGATCAGGTCGGCCGTGTTCGTCAGCTTGGCTCGGGAGGACCAGTACATGGGCAGGTAGAAGCCCGAGTAGAACAGGAAGCTCTCCAGCAGCGTGGAGGCAACCTTGCGCTTCAGGGGATCGTCGCCCTGATAGTAGTCCATCACGATCTGCGCCTTCTTCTGAAGGTTGGCGTTCTCAGTGGACCAGCGGAAGGCCTCGTCGATCTCCTTGGTGGAGGCCAGCGTGGAGAAGATCGAGGAATAGCTCTTGGCGTGCACCGATTCCATAAAGGCAATGTTGGTGTACACGGCTTCTTCATGCGGAGTGATCGCGTCGGGGATGAGCGAGACGGCGCCCACGGTGCCCTGGATGGTGTCCAGCAGGGTCAGGCCCGTGAAAACGCGCATGGTGAGCTGCTGCTCCGCCGGGGTCAGCGTGTTCCACGACTGGACGTCGTTGGACAGCGGCACCTTCTCCGGCAGCCAGAAGTTGTTGACCAGGCGGTTCCAAACGTCAACGTCCTTATCGTCCTGGATGCGGTTCCAGTTGATGGCCTCGACGTGGCTGAGCAGCTTGACCTTTTCGGTCATGTCATCCCCTAAAAGTTTGGGTTGGTACTTACTTAAAGCGTACGACGGCGGGTGGGCGCCCGCCGTCGTACTGCCGATGTTTAGTTGAAGATTAAAGCATGCAGCTGACGCAGCCGTCCACCTCCGTTCCCTCCAGCGCGAGCTGGCGGAGACGGATGTAGTAGATGGTTTTGATGCCCTTGCGCCATGCGTAGATCTGCGCTTTGTTGATGTCGCGGGTGGTGGCGGTGTCCTTGAAGAACAGTGTCAGGGACAGGCCCTGGTCCACGTGTTGCGTTGCCGCGGCGTAGGTGTCGATGACCTTCTCGTAGCCCAGCTCGTACGCATCCTGGTAGTACTCCAGGTTGTCGTTGGTCAGGTACGGAGCCGGGTAGTACACGCGGCCCAGCTTGCCTTCCTTGCGGATCTCGATCTTGGACGCCACCGGGTGGATCGAGGAGGTGGAGTTGTTGATGTAGGAGATGGAGCCCGTGGGAGGGACGGCCTGCAGGTTCTGGTTGTAGATGCCGTGCTCCATGACGGAAGCCTTCAGCTCGCGCCAGTCATCCTGCGTGGGGATGTGGATGCCGTCAAACAGCTCCGCAACCTTGGCCGTCTGCGGCACCCATTCCTGCTCGGTGTACTTGTCGAAGAACTCACCGGACGCGTACTTGGACTTCTCGAAGCCGCCGAACGTCTGGCCCGTCTCAATGGCGAGCAGGTTGGAGGCCCGAACCGCGTGGAACACCACGGAATAGAAGTAGATGTTGGTGAAGTCCAGGCCCTCTTCGGAGCCGTAGTGCACCCGTTCCCGCGCCAGGTAGCCATGCAGGTTCATCTGGCCCAGGCCGATGGCGTGGCTCTGGTCATTGCCGCGGGCAATGGAGGGCACCGAGGTGATGTTGGACATGTCGGAGACTGCCGAGAGGGACCGGATGGCCGTCTCGATGGTCAGGCCGAAGTCCGGGGAATCCATGGCCTTGGCAATGTTCAGCGAGCCCAGGTTGCAGGAGATGTCCTTGCCCGTGGCGTCGTAGGAAAGGTCATCGTGGTACGTGGTGGGCTGTGAAACCTGGAGGATCTCCGAGCACAGGTTGGACATGATGATCTTGCCGTCGATCGGGTTTTCCCGGTTCACGGTGTCCTCGAACATGATGTACGGGTAGCCGGATTCGAACTGGATCTCGGCGAGGGTCTGGAAGAACTCGCGCGCCTTGATCTTGGTCTTCTTGATCCGGGAATCGTCCACCATCTCGTAGTACTTCTCGGTGACCGAGACGTCGGAGAACGGCATGCCGTAGACCTTTTCGACGTCGTACGGCGAGAACAGGTACATGTCCTCGTCCTTCTTGGCCAGCTCGAACGTGATGTCCGGGATAACAACACCCAGGGAGAGGGTCTTGATGCGGATTTTCTCATCCGCGTTCTCCCGCTTGGTGTCCAGGAACCGGTAGATGTCCGGGTGGTGGGCGTGCAGGTAAACGGCGCCGGCACCCTGGCGGGCACCGAGCTGGTTTGCGTAGGAGAAGCTGTCCTCGAGGAGCTTCATCACGGGGATGACGCCGGAGGACTGGTTCTCGATCTGCTTGATGGGGGCGCCGACTTCGCGGATGTTGGTCAGCGCGAAGGCCACGCCGCCGCCGCGCTTGGACAGCTGCAGTGCCGAGTTGATGGAGCGGCCGATCGACTCCATGTTGTCTTCGATGCGGAGCAGGAAGCAGGAGACCAGCTCGCCGCGCTGCTTCTTGCCGGCGTTCAGGAACGTGGGGGTGGCCGGCTGGAAGCGGCCTTCGATGATCTCATCCACCATCTGCAGCGCGAGCTGTTCGTTGCCGCGGGCCAGGTGCAGGGCCACCATGCAGACACGGTCCTCGTAGCGCTCCAGGAAACGCTTGCCGTCAAAGGTCTTCAGCGTGTACGAGGTGTAGAACTTGAAGGCGCCCAGGAAGGTCTCAAAGCGGAACTTCTTTTTGTAGGCGCGGTTATACAGGTCGCGGATGAAGTTCATCGTGTACTGGTCCAGCGTCTCGCGCTCGTAGTACTCGTTCTTCACCAGGTATTCGAGCTTCTCTTCCAGGTCGTGGAAGAACACCGTGTTGTTGTTCACGTGCTGCAGGAAGTACTGGTGCGCAGCTTCCCGGTCAGCCTCGAACTGGATTTCGCCGTTGGGACCGTACAGGTTCAGCATCGCGTTCAGCTCGTGATAGCCAAGGCCCTTGTAGGCGGCGGGCATTCCGGCTTTGTCGACGGCGGCTGCCGGCAGGGAGTCGACTCCCCCGGTGGCTAGCTCTGAGTCTGTGACTGTCGTGTCCAAAACGTCTCCAATCCGTGGTGAACCCTGGCCACATCTTCCGGTGTTCCCATGAGTTCAAATCTGTAAAGTTGGGGCACTTTGCACTTGGCGGCCACGATGTCCGCAGCCAGGCAATAGTTGTCCCCGAAGTTGGTGTTGCCGGCCCCGATGACGCCGCGGATCAGTTCCCTGTTCCGGGGTTCATTGAGGAACCGGATGACCTGCTTGGGCACGGAGCCTTCACCCCCGGTTCCCCCGTAGGTGGGAAGGACCAGGATAAAAGGCCGGGTGGCCAGCAGGGGTGCATCCCTGGCGTACAACGGAAGCCGGGCGAAATCCATGCCCAGCTTCCGGACGAACCGCAGGGTGTTCTCTGATGAAGATGAAAAGCAGATCAGCGGGCTGTCCGTGGTGGTGGCTTCAACCGTCAATGCAGCCACGGGAGGTACCTCGGTTCAGTGCTGGAAAAAGGGAAAATCAGGCTACGGACGAAACTGCCGATTCGGCGAGTTCCGCGATCTTGTCCGGGCGGAAACCTGACCAGTGGTCCTGGTCCGTGACCACAACGGGCGCCTGCATGTAGCCAAGGGCCTTGAGGCGTTCCAGGGCCTCGGCGTCCTGGGAAATGTCGACGCTCTCGTAGGCAATGCCCTTCTTGTCGAGCGCGCGGTAAGTGGCGTTGCACTGAACGCAGGCCGGCTTCGTGTAAACCGTGACGGTCATGTTCCCAATCCCCTTTGTAAGTCTTCTACCGTTGCTGGAGCCCGGGTCTTTTGACGTCCGTCTCCGATGCCGGCCCGGTTGGCCCGGCTGATGCGCCGGTTGCTTCCTGGGACGTTGTATGCATTAGTCCGGGCTGTTTCTGCTTGGTGCCCGATCCGTAAATTGATACTACATCTAGTGCAGGGCGGCCGCAGCGACCCCTAGATGATGTATTACAAGTATGTCATTCCCTGCACTTTTAATCCACAGGTCCGGCACCCCTAATTGGCCGGGAATCCGCCGATCCGGGCCCTCCTGTCCACACCCTGTGGATGAAGTTCTGCACAATTAAGCCCGTGCGTGTCGCGGTTTTGGCGGCGTGTCGCCAAATGCCAAGCCGGCAAAAAAACTGCACGGAAACACCAAAAAGGGGCCCCGAAGTGAGATTCGGAACCCCTCCTGGTGACCAACGGCACTGCCGTCAGGGCAGGGATGTCAGAGCTGCGCCTCCCGGCGGTCCAGCACCACCTGCTGCACGTCCAGGTAACCCGACTGGAAGCCGGCCCGGGAGTAGCACAGGTAGAACAGCCACATGCGCTGAAAGACCGGGTCGAAGCCCAGCTCGCCCACTTCACGTGACCGGGCCATAAACCGTTCCTCCCACAGCCGCAGCGTGGCCGCGTAGTGGTCGCCCATGCCCATCCGCTCCCGGACGCGCAGGGTGGTGTGCTTCTGGGTGACGCTCTCGATGGCCCGCACGGACGGCAGGAAGCCGCCCGGGAAGATGTACTTGTGCACCCAGGTGTAGGCGTTGCGGGTGGCCAGCATCCGGCCGTGCGGCATGGTGATGGCCTGGATGGCCACCTTGCCGCCGGGAGCCAGCACCCGGTCGATGGTCTGGAAGTAGATGGGCCAGTATTCGTAGCCCACTGCCTCGATCATCTCCACGGACACCACGGCGTCAAACTCGCCCTCCACGGCGCGGTAGTCCTGCAGGGCAACCGTGACCTGGTCCGCGTAGCCGGCGGCGGCGATACGGTCCTGCGCCAGCGCCTGCTGCTCGATGGAAAGGGTCACGCTGTAAACAGTGGCGCCCCGGGCTGCGGCCCGCAGCGCCAGTTCACCCCAGCCCGTGCCGATCTCCAGCAGCCGCGTCCCGGCACCAACGCCCGCCCGGTCCAGCAGCCTGTCGATCTTGGCCTGCTGCGCGGCCGCCAGCCCCTCGAAGTTGACGGTGGCCAGGTGGCCTGCCTCGGCCGGGAACAGCGCCGAGGAGTAGCTCATGGTGGTGTCCAGGAAGTTCGAGAACAGGTCGTTGGACAGGTCGTAGTGCCGCGAGATGTTGCTGCGGGTGTTCTGCTCGGCGTTGCGTTCCTGCCGCGGCGTGCGGGGCAGGTACAGGGTCCGGAGTTTCTGCAGCGGCATGGGAATCAGGGTGTCCACGGAAGCCGCAAAGACTTCCAGGACGCCGGCGAGGTCGCTGGCCTCCCAGTCGCCGGCCATAAAGGATTCGCCCAGTCCGATCAGCCCGTTGTCCCCGATGCGGGCCTCGAATGCATCCGGCCGGACCATTGTCAGCACCGGAGCGTCGGTCCCGCCGGTGCCCAGGATGGTGCCGTCCGGGTAGACAACCCGGATGGGCAGCCGCTTCACGGCGCCCTTGAACAGCAACCCGGCGGCCTTGCCCGCCACCAGCGCCTTGGCGCCCGACGGCGGCTGGGCCACTCCCGGCCAGATCTCGGGATCGATGGTGGCGGGCGACGCCGGAACTCCGGTTCCGGTCCAGGCGGCGGCACCGGAGGTGGCCGCGTGGGCCCCTGCCGCAGCTGCGGTGGTCCCGTTATCGTCCGTCATTGTCATTGAACTGCCTCCTGTGAGGTGTGGTGTGGCCGGGTGACGACCGGAAGGCGCCTTGCCCAGAGCTTAATGCCCTGTACCCGGATAAGTGCGGATACCAGCAGCGGTGCGGCCGGAACCGCCACCGCCGCTGCGAGGATGTTTTTGATGGTGGCCGGCCTGCGCCGGCCATCCATGGTGGCTACGAACGGACGCTGCCCTTCACGTTCCAGGACGATCGAGACCGCCAGCCGTTCGTCCGGCGCCGGCAGCTTCATGCGGTACTGCCCGTCCACGTCATTGAACGGCGAAACGTAGAAGGCCTTGGGTACCGAGGCCCGCCCTGACGCGTCGGTCCGCAGGAGGTAACAGTGCCGTTCGCCGTAGGTGTTGTGGACCTCGGCGATGACGCAGTCCAATTCCCCGGTGGAGCGGTAGCACCAGAAGAGGCTGAGCGGGTTGAACACGTGGCCAAAGACCCTGGCGCTGGTCAGCATGCGGATGGCGCCGCCGTCGGGCTCCATCCCCTGGGTGCGCAGGTAGCGTTCCACGTTGGTCCGGATGCTTTCCGCCGGGTCCCCCAGATGGTCCCCGGCATTGAAGACCGCCAGCGGCCGTAGCAGGCGCGGCAGGAGGGGAAGGTTGTCCACGTCCACAAACCAGCTGTAGCTGCGGTAGGTGAACCTGTTTTTCAACGGCGACTCCCGCACATGGGCGATCGAGGTGCGGTAGATGGCCGCCCCGGCACTCATGCAGGCTCACCGGCCGCGAGGAGTTCGCGCTCCCCTTCACCGGAAGGGTCGACGTTGCCAGTCGGGCTGACCCACGTGCGGCCCAGCGATTCGGCGGCGCGGAGGCCGGACAGCGCGCCGTCTTCATGGAAGCCCCAGCCCAGGTACGCGCCGGCGTACGCCACCCGGCCATCGCTGAGCGCGGCAATTGCCTGCTGCGCCTTCAGGGACTCCGGGGTGTATTGGGGGTGCTCGTAAACCATGCGTTCCAGGATGGAGTCCGGTGCGATCAGGTCCGACTCCCCCAGGCTGACGATGTAGGGCCGGCTGTCGGCGTGCTCCAGCCGCTGCAGGCGGGTCATGTCGTAGCTGACCAGGACGTTGTCCGGGCGGGCATCGCAGGCGGGCAGCCGGTAGTTCCAGGACGCCTTGGCGTTGTCCGCCGCCGGCAGCACGGCCGGGTCGCGATGGAACACGGTGTGGTTGACGGAGTAGGGCATGCCGCCCAGCGCCTCTTTTTCGGCCGGTGTGGCGTCGGCCAGGAAACCCAGCGCCTGGGCGGGGTGGGTGGCGATGACCACGGCGTCAAAGTCATCCAGGCCGGAGTCCGTGGCGATCTCCACACCATCGGCGATGCGCCGGATGGCCGTGATGGCCGTGTTGAGCCGGATGTCAGGGAGCGTCGCGGCAAGCTTCTCCACGTACCGGTGGGAGCCTCCGGTCACTGTGCGCCACTGCGGGGAGCCCTTGACGCCCAACATGCCGTGATGGCCCAGGAACGTGAACAGGTACCGTGCCGGGTAGGACAGGGCCGTGGTGGGATCGCAGGACCATACGGCGCTGACCACCGGGGTCATAAAGTGGGAGATGAAGTAGGGGCTGAATTTTTCCCGGGCCAGGAACTCACCGAGGGTCAACTCGGAAGTGCTGCCGGCACCCACGGCGCTGGCTGGCGCGGTCTTCAGCAGGATCCGGGCCTTGCGGTAGAACCTGGCCACCTCGGCGAGCATTTTAAGGTACTGCACGCGGAAGAGATTGGCCGGGGTGGCAAAAATACCCTTGGCACCGTCGCGGGCACCGGCGTACTCGAGGCCGCAGCCGTCGCAGCGGATGGACATGCTCATTTCGGAATCCTGGGTTTCGACGCCCAGTTCGGCAAACAGCCGCAGCAGCGTGGGATAGGTCCGCTCGTTGTGGACAATGAAGCCTGTGTCGACGCCGAGGAAGGAGCCGTCCGGCTGCGGCATGTCGTGGGTGTGGGCGTGGCCGCCCAGGCGGGAGTCGGCCTCGAAGAGGGTCACGTCGTCGTGCCGGTTCAGGATGTAGGCGGCGGTGAGTCCTGCCACTCCGCTTCCCACCACTGCTACGCGGCGCCTCACGGTCCTGCTCACTGCTGCGTTCGGTGACAACTGCTGCTCCTCTGCTGAACATTGGCCCGCCGGGCCGGTGTTTTCAAAGGGTACTTCGAAGCGGCGGCAGGATCGGATGGGCGCACCACGGACCGGTTTTTGACCGGGCGCAGGCAGAGTAGTGTGGGCAGGTGGTGAATCCGGTACATCTGAAGACCCTCCTGGAAGTCACGCGCCTCGGCTCTTTCGCGGCGGCGGCGGCAACCCTGGGCTATACCGCCTCCGCGGTCTCCCAACAGATGTCCGCGTTGGAACGCGATACCGGCGTGGTTCTTTTCCAGCGGTCGGCGCGGGCCGTGATCCCTACGGAAGCCGCCGTCGTGATGACCCGCCATGCCGCGAAGGTCCTCACGGACATCGGGGCGCTGATGGCCGCCGCCTCCAAAACCCAGGACACCGCCAGCCAGGAACTGCGGCTGGGCATCTTTCCCAGCCTGGCCACCTATGTCCTCCCCCGGATCCTGAAGAACCCGGCGTGGAAGGACCTGGGCATTGACCTCAAAGTCTCCGTAGCCGAACCCGGGCAAACCATCCAGGGCCTGCGTACCGGCGGGGACCTGGACCTGGCGCTGGTGTTCCAGGTGGGCCAGACCGGGCTGGCGTGGCCCAACACCATCAACCGGCAGTGGATCGGTGACGACGACTTCCGGGTGGTGCTGCCCGCAGGCTGGGGCTTCGGCCCGGACGCCAAGGTGGCTGCAGACCACCTCTCCGAGATGCCGTGGATCATGCACCACCCCGGCACCAGCGACGCCATGGTGATCGAGCGGCTCTTCGCCGGCTGCAACCTGCATCCCCGCGTGGTGGCCCACAGCGACGACTTCCACGCCAGCCTGGAGATGGCTGCAGCGGGACTCGGCGCGGCGCTGGTCCCCGAACTCGCGCTGCGGAACAAGCCGGCAGGCGTGGTGGTGCTGGACGTCCCCGAAATCCGGTTGGCCCGCAACGTTTTCGCGTTGGTGATCAACGACAGCAAAACCGCCCGAGTCCAGCTTTTTGTGGACCTGCTGGCGGAAACCCTCGCCGGAATGCGCACGGCAGTCAATTAGGCCGAATGCTGGAATGCACCGCTGTTCGGGTCTATGTTGAGAATATGAACAGGGTAGCGAGCCAGCATTTCGGCGAAGTCGAGCTCAATCACGGCAGGGACCATAACTTCGCCGCGAAGCACGAACTGCGCGGACATCCCCTGGAACTTGACCTCAACATCACCGCCCACGACCATTTCGACGAGGCCGCGATGCACAAGGTGGATTACCGGCTACGGTTCCTGCCCGAGCTCGTTGATGAGGTCCGCGACATGATCGCCGAGGAACTCGGCCAGGAGGGCACCAGCCCCCAGGAGTATCTCCGTTTCCACTGCAATGCGCTTAAGGATGAGCACCTGCAAAAGGTCTTCGGCGTGGAGGAACGCAGCCAGCTCACCAACGACGTTTTCCTGAAGGCCCTGAAGCTGGGCCACGTGGCCATCTACCCCGGGCAGCCGGAACGCTACTTCGTGCTTGACTTCACCCTGGGTGAGCACTTTACGGACGAGGTCCTTGTGGCCTCGGCCGATGAGGACGGCGTGGTGGACGACGAAATCCTCTGGGAGTCCTGAGGCTCCCATATTGGAGAGCGACGCCGGCCGGTCACCCTGGTGACCGGCCGGCGTCGTACTTTTATGCTGTCAGCGAAGAATTGCTACTTTGCGTCTGCCAGCAGGCCGTTACGGGAGTGCCGGGGCAGCGCAAGCTTGTCCAGGACTTCGAGCGCGCTTTGGTGCTCGTTGAAGGTGTAGATGTGCAGGCCGGGGGCGCCGGCGTCCAGGGCTGCGTTCGCCAGGTCAATAGTGGCGCTGACACCGATCCGGCGACGCTCGGAGTCGCTGTCCGCGGCAGCGAGCCGCGCCATCAGCTCCGGTGCGGGTTCGACGCCGGCCAGCTCGCCAAGGCGGGTGACGCGGCGCACGCTGGTCAGCGGCATCACGCCGGGGATGATCGGGATGGTCACGCCGGCGCGGCGGGCCCGGGTGAGCAGGTCCGCGTACTGCGCGGTGTGGAAGAAGACCTGCGTGATGGCGAAGTCGGCGCCGGAACGCTGCTTGGCCAGCAGTACCTCCACATCGTGGGCTTCACTGGGCGACTCGGGGTGCCGTGTGGGGTAGGCCGCCACACCCACCGCGATCTTGCCGGCGCAAAGCATCGCGGACCGGCGCTGTTCCACGCGGCGGATCAGTTCGATCAGGTCCTGGGCGTAGCGCAGCGAACCGGCGATCGGCGCCCCGCTGTCCTTGGGCAGGTCGCCGCGCAGGGCAAGGATGCCCCGCACGCCGGTATCCAGGAGCTGGCCGATGATGGCTGCCAGTTCCTGCGGCGTGTTGCCAACGCAGGTCAGGTGCGCCAACGGCCGCAGGGTGGTTTCAACCACGAGGCGGTTGATGAGTTCGACGGCGGTGTCCCGGTTGGAGCCACTGGCACCGTAGGTGACGGAGACGTAGTCCGGAGACGTGGTCTCCAGCTCACGGATCGTGGTCCAAAGAGTTTCCGCGGCGGCAGGCGACCGGGGCGGGAACAGCTCGTACGAAAGCGCCACCGGGGCGGCGTCGGAGAGGTTCGGATGTGTGTCAATAAGGCTTGGTGGTGACATTTGCGTCCTTGGCTTTGCCATTGGAGGCAGTTCCACATTTTTTGGGTGGGACCTGCCGGCAATGAATTGAGTTCGGGGATCACGGGAAAACTCCACAGGAACACAGCCGGGACTGTTAAGCCTGTTTTGACGTTGTCCGTGAGCAAATGTCAGGCCCACATGGGGGCACCCACACCCTCCGAACCGGAGGATCGCTGACACGTTACCAGGGTAACTCGGTAATGACTCTATGAGCGTGCGGGGGCGCTTTCAAGTCTGCCGCCGAATTAAGACGCACATTGACGCCTTGAGTAGCCCGGGCCCGGAATTTTCTTCGCCCAGCGGGCGGGGCGGGCCTGTCAGCTTTGCCAGGCCAGCACCCCGAGCGCCAGCGGGACAAGGACCACCAGCGCCACGAAGCAGATGGCACAGATCCTGCCTGCGCGGTTGCCCAGGTTGATGGTGAGTCCGTAACCTGCCCCCTCCCGCCTCGGCACCAGCAGGCGCGCATCTTCGGGGTTGTTGTAGATGATGCCGCTGATCCACAAGCGGTCCGCCGCGGCTTCCTGCGCAGTGGGGGCAACACCTGCCCGCGCAGCGGCGCGGGCAGCCCACCTGGCGGCAACAGCGTACGAACCGATGACCACCAGCAGGAACAGCGGGATGGAGAGGAGAGCCGGGGGCGCTGTGGGCCTGTCCGGTCCGGTCCCTCCCTGGGGACCCTGCAGGCCGAGGGTGACAGCAAGGGCCAGGGAAGTGAGTCCCAGCGCGGCGATGGTGCCGCGGGCCATGCCTTCGCGGCGGTGGAGTTCCCAGGCAGTCGCCTCCGGCCGGGGCGGGAAGGCTCGCACTGACACGGCAGCCAGCCCGGCCAGGAAAACCGTCATGCCCGCGGCAAGGAACTGCGTGAAGGACATGTCCGGCAGGCCGGGATAGAGGGACCAGCCGTACGCGAAGAATCCGGCGGTGGCCGCGAGCGCGGCGACGAAGGTGAGCCAGACGGGCCCCCGGCCGTGACTGATGTTCCGTGCAGATGCTGTTGTTGTTTTCCCCATGTACCGAGCCTAGCCCGGTCGCCTGGGCGCTTTCCTGTGGCCGGGATTACCGCCGGGATTTGCCTCACCATGGCCTGTCCACCCCAGGCCCGGTGTCCGGCCGGTCGAGGTATTCGTTACGTGCGCCGCTCTCCAGCCGCTCCCGCAGCGCGTCCCGGGCCTGCTGTTCCAGCTGCTGCAGCCGGGAGGCGTCCGGTTGTTCCGGTTGTTCCTCCCCTTGGGGTTCCTCCCCTGCATCTTCGCCCCCGTCACCGGCGGCAAGTGCGGCACTGAGCCGGTCTTGGGCTTCGGCCAGCCGGCTGCCCTCGCCGGCGTCGTTGTACCCGGAGCCGTTGCCGGCGTCGGTGAAACACCCTGCCGGGGACTGTTCGACGGCGGCGAGCGCCTCGGTGAGCAGTTGGTGCTTTTGTGCGGGGTCGGCAGCGCCTTCGCTGAGGCGTTCCGTGGCCAGCACCAGGTTGACGCGGACCTTGCATTCATCCGGCCCGGGTTTCAGCTCCAGTGCCGCCTGGAAGTGTTCCCGGGCGGCCGCGAAGTTGCCGGCCAGGACTTCACCGTCCCCGGCAGCAAAGACTGCCTTGTGGGGTTCGATAACGTTACCGGTGAGCAGTCCGCGGGCAGCCGACGACACACCTGCGGAATCCCCGCGGCCGAACGCCCCGGCGGCGGCATCGGCAATCAGGCTGACGCTGACCAGCTTGGCCGCGATGACCAGCACCAGCAGGACAGGAAGCGCGGAAACCAGCAGCAGCCGGCGCCGCTTCCCCGGTCTCCGCACTGAATGCCTCCTCAAGACCTGTCCCGTCATAACCTGCCCCCTCGCCCGCCGGCGGGCAGCCGCGTATCGCGGAGCCGCCGGCCGGAGAGGACCAGTTCCCGCAGGCCCAGCACAAAGGCAGCCAGCGCCAGCAGCCAGGACACCTCCCCGCGGTCCGGGACCTCTCCTCCAGCGCTGTCAGCCACCGTCATGCTGCCGGGGTTGGCTTCCTGCAGCAGCGCATCCGCAGTGTCGCCGGGCGTGCGGTGGACGTACGGCACACCAAGGGTGTCCGCAATCGAGCGGAGCGCGTCCTCGTCGATCCGGGACACCGCGTCGCCGCCGCCCGCCGCCGATCCATCCTGGATATAGGCGGTCCCGGCCGAGTCGGTCCGGCCACCCT